>NZ_CEYLVT010000085.1:0-28404 GCF_982860115.1 Moorena sp. | reverse complement strand
GAGTAGGGAGTAGGGAGTAGGGAGTAGGGAGTAGGGAGTAGGGAGTAGGGAGTAAGGAAGTCGGAAGTGGTAAAAAATCCTGTGTACCTGATGGGTCTGATCAACGCTATAGTTATAGCGCTAGGCTACAATTCACAGAATCCGATCACAAAATCTGATTAAGGCAGGAGATGTCAGCTGAGCCAAAGTGGACACTCAAGGCAATATTCAAGTTTTCCAGAGACGGGACTAACCAAGGTACGCTGTTTCTGGTTTCGGACTCGTAGTGGTTAAACAAAATCGAAAATCGCTTTTCTAAATAGGGCTTGACTTTACGGCAGAGCAATACTATCTTTAGCAATAGTCCAGTGGTAATGGTGGTTCCTACATTGGTAATCAAATCAACAAACGTATAGTGATTGGGGCGCTTAGGACTTTCCACCACCAAAAAGTTTAACAATTGACTACAGGTGCGCACCACCATAAATTCATTGGGCGTTTGGTAATCCCATTCAGGCAGGGTGTTTTGCAAATGAGTATACAATCGCTGGTTAAACTGTTGCCTCCCATAGGCTGGGTCAATCGAGGCAACTAAATATTCATATAAATCGTCTTTGAAGTCTTTGAAATAGGCTGTGTGCCGACTGTGGGTATGGAAGCTACGAGCAACATCTTGGTAAGTGTAAGACCCTTGCACTTTGCCAAAAAACTGCTTGAGAGCACTCGCCAACTCTCGTTCGGTCAGCAATGTCGGATTTGACACTGGTTGAATAATTCGTTTTGGAGTTGTCATAGCCCGATTTCGCCTGACATTGGCGCATCGCACCTGATAGGTTACGTACCTAGATAAATCACACTCAAAGCGCCGTTGAACCCTAGCTTGAACTTGCCGGACAGTTTGCTGATATTCCTGAGAGCTGTCTTCACTGAGTAAGCAATGTTCATATAAGTAAGGATACCGCTGAATCAAGTTTGCCACTCGCTTAGAACCATTAGAGTATTGAGGTGTATCACTCATTACTATGGACAGACGTTGCAAGGTTAGATATTGCTCTGTTCTTTTGAACAGCTGCATTAGTTCCCGCAGGCGTCTAGGAGCCCGAGAGTGAACCCTCAAAGGATGCGGCACATGATCAAACAAAGCTACCAATTCTTGGACTGCTCTTCTCGAATGTGGTTTCAGATGCCAGTGATTGATCAAAATATGGCAGCAGCGATTGATCACAAATCGGAACTCTGTCGGAGCCCGCTTATCCATTACTATCTTTTGCAAGGCCAACCAGATGTCAAAATCTTCGTATCCTACTCCATCCAGGAAGAGCCTTTGGAAGCGTTCAACTGATTGCTTTGGTGATTCTACCCTTACCCACTGGAGTAAGTGATTGTAGACTTGCTGCTCTTGCAAGCTAATATGTCGAATTTCCGATTCTTTAGAGTCTCTCCAGGTGGTCACTTTAGGTAGCTCTCCTAGGTGCTAAAGCTAGGGCTCATCAATGGTGGTTGGCTTGAAAAGATGAAAATTCAACTTTAAATGGCTTAGCTAACACAAAGAGAGTTTGGCCTATCACAATTAATCTACGGCGGTAGATATATTCTAATGATCACCTAAACTTGAGGTGAGCTATTATAGTATTAGTATATCTTCATCTACTCTTTACCTAATTGTGCAAATGAGTGGAAATTGTGAAAATTAAGTAAAAACAATGTGAAACTTATTGAATTACCTGGAAAATAGAGCGTTTAGATAAAACAGCACAATTAGGACACTGGGAGAAAAATAAGGTTATGGTGTGTCGGCTTCTTGTAGGAAAATTAGTTGACATTCTCGCCGCCAAGACAGTCAGCATTCCAGAAAAAATCCTGGAACAGTCATTCACTGGCATTACCACAGATACCCGTCACCTTGAGCCGGGTCAACTATTTTTAGCACTGCGGGGTGAAAAGTTTGATGGTCATGATTATGCCGCTCTGGCTGTAGAGAAGGGGGCATTAGCGGTCATTGCTGAGGCGACTAAGGTTACCCAACTCGAAGGATTGCCGCTGATTCAGGTAGAAAATACTCTCAAAGCCTACCAGCAAATTGCTCGGTGGTGGCGTGACCAGTTTCAGATTCCCGTCATTGCTGTCACTGGTTCTGTAGGCAAAACGACCACTAAGGAACTAATCGCAGCAGTTTTGTCTACTAAAGGAACTGTACTCAAAACCCAGGCCAATTACAACAATGAAATTGGTGTACCCAAAACCTTGCTGGAGTTGGCACCAGACCATGACTATGCTGTAATCGAGATGGCAATGCGTGGTTCAGGACAGATTGCTGAGTTGACCGACATCGCCAACCCTACGATGGGCGTGATTACTAATGTGGGTACAGCTCATATTGGTCTGTTGGGTTCTACGGAAGCGATCGCAAAAGCCAAATGTGAGTTATTAGCCCATATGTCCAACAACGGTGTAGCGGTTCTCAATCACGACAATCAACGCCTAATTGATACCGCAGCTCAGGTTTGGCAAGGGCAAACCATAACCTATGGTTTAGAGGGTGGTGATGTCCAAGGAGAGTTGATTGCACCGGAAATCCTGAAAGTAGAGGCCATGGAGTTTCCTATCCCCCTCCCAGGTCGCCACAATGCCCTGAACTATCTCGGAGCTCTAGCCATTGGGAAATTATTGGGAGTGGATTGGGAAACCCTCAGGAATGGTTTAAAGGTTGAGCTACCAGCAGGTCGAGCCCAGCGTTATGAGTTACCTAACGATGTAGTGATTCTCGATGAAACTTACAATGCTGGAGTTGAATCGATGGTAGCTGCTCTAGAAATGCTGGCTCAGACTCCTGGCAAACGCCATATAGCAGTACTTGGGGCGATGAAGGAATTGGGAACAAAATCCGGTGAACTTCATCAGCAAGTGGGTCAAAAGGTTGAGCAACTAAATCTAGATGGCTTGCGGATTTTGGTGGATGAAAGTGAGCCAGAAGCAGAAGCGATCGCAACCGGTCTTACTTCCGTGCCAGTTGAGTGTTTTTGTGACTCTAATCCTCTAGTAGAACATCTACTGGGGTTTGTCCAACCTGGGGATCGTCTATTGTTTAAAGCCTCCCATTCCGTTGGTCTCGATCAGGTAGTCAAGCAGTTTAAAGCAGGGTTTTCCAAGCAAGATTGATCTCAAGCCAGGAAATCTGGGCTTATCAGGAGATTTGCGATAGTTTACCCGTGAAAACTTGCTCAGCTGGCCCAGTCATGTAAACTCGCTGGTCGGTTTCGGACCATTCAATGTCGAGACAACCACCAGGAAGCTCCACGGTACAAATGCGATCGCTTTTGTTAGTTAACACACCAGCGACCACAGCAGCACAAGCCCCCGTGCCACAGGCGAGAGTTGCCCCAGCACCCCGCTCCCAAACCCGCATCTTGATATAATCCGGACGCACCACTTGGATAAATTCTGTATTGGTTCGTTGGGGGAAAACTGAGTGATGCTCAAACAGTGGACCAATGGTTTCCAGAGGTATGGCATCCGCATCCTCCACAAAGGTAATACAGTGAGGATTCCCCATACTGACACAGGTAACCTCCCATAATTTGTCGGCTATTTCGATCGGGGTATTGATTACCTTTTGGTCAGCCTCTGCCAAAACAGTGGGAATTTGAGCTGCAGTAAGCTGGGGCATCCCCATATCCACCCTGACTTTACCATCGCCCTTGAGTTCAGGAATGATCACCCCAGCCAGGGTATGGATCCGATAGTGGGTTTTGTGATTATCCCCCTCTAAATCAGCCAGAAACTTTGCTAAACAGCGAATCCCATTACCACACATCTCTGGTTCAGAACCATCAGAGTTGAAAATCCGCATCGTATAGTCAGTACCTTCTTGTCCTGGCAGGGCAAAAATCACACCATCTGCACCGATTCCAAAATTGCGATCGCATAGCTGCAGCGCTTGCTCTGAGGTTATTCTGGGTTCCGGGTCATCCCGATTATCAATCAGAATAAAGTCATTCCCCAGTCCATGGTACTTTGTAAACTCCATAGTCAACTCCCTATTAATCGGCTCTGGTGCTATGGTAATTCTTTTGTAGCCTTTTGTTTACGTTTCGCGAATTTTCGCCGATTTAGCTACCGACTGATTAAAAGACTTGTTCTAATTATGCTGCCCAAAACGCCAAAAATCCTCCTGGCCAAGTATGATTGGTTATGATTGGTAGGGTTCCCACACATCCCACGATTTTTTGTGATTATGGCCCAATTCGATACCGGCTTGCCCAGTATTAGTCAAATTCAAGGCTATATCAAAGACCAACAACTCCTAGAGCTAAAACTTCTCACTGGAGATTCCTTTAGCGGGCAATTGTGCTGGCAAGATCAAAACTGCCTGTGTCTGATCACTCGAGATCAGCAGACCATCATGATCCCTTATCATGCGATCGCTTATCTAAAGCCAGAGGCAGCTCAAGGCTAAAGCTTCAAGGCTCGTAGACTGAAATGGATTTATTGGTGGATCAAGGTTAACTAAAAACTTGATCCACAACTTCAACCTTTTATAAATTATAATTTATAAATTATAATTTACCATTCTGCCTTCTTCATTCTTCATTCTTCATTCTAAATTCTGCATTCATACTTCATCCTTTATTTTTGATTTACAACTTATAGCTTAGTCCAGTCAGTAACAAAATAGTTGCGATAATACAGCCCAAGCATCCCAGGGCAAGATTAGTCATATTTGATTGACTTGCTGATGCTAGGGCTGTATTGAGATCCGGTGAAGTTAGACGTTCATAGTTTTTTATTGCCACATTCGCTTCTGGTAAAGAAGATATCAGACTACCAATAAAATAATGTAAACCTACAAACACTGCTGAGCCCAACCACTGACTTAATACTGAACTATATAGTTCAGTATAGGCCAAGAATAAGGCATTTAAAACATAACATAATACCGTCAGGGATATAGTCCCTAAAAAAAACTTAAACCAGTTTGACTCAAAATCTTCCTCAGTGATATCTTCAAATAATCCTGGGCGCTTCTTTTTCAAGTTATTTTCAAAATACAAAAATATCCCAATCCCAATTATACAGATAAACACTCCGATTAATAACCAGTGCCATGTTCTTAATGGGATGTCTTCTGATAAATAATTAAACTGAAAGCCTCCCGTTAGGCACCAATAGGCTATACTGGCAAATCCAAACATAGTTAAAGACATGCTTGAATGCCAAATAACCAACTTCTTTTCACGATTGATTAGAGTAAATAAATTTAATATTTTATTAAAATCCCTCTTGAAAAACCACTTAACTAAAACAAATAATGGAGCAACAATAAACATAAGATAAATGTTGGCAAAATTGGAGCCTAGTGGGGTAGCTATCCCTCCTAGCCTACCTAATCCCAGTGAGACAAGCATTAAAAGTAACTCAGGATTGTTGGTACTTGAGTTAATCACCAAGGTGCGTTGCTCGCGCCCTAAATAGTCACCAGCAAGACCCGCTGCACAGCTCACCATCAAATCAGTGGTGTAGGGAATTAACCAAAAGCAAAATGTTACGGCTGTAATTAAAGAAATCACCAGGAAGGGGATTTCACCAATGAAGTCATGGAGCTTGATGATCCAACTGTCCATTAATTTAAACCTCGACTTAGTTTGGCAATCGTGAGTTACCCTTAAAAAAAACTATTTCATAGTTTGGTATTGATTGATATAGAGCATCCATCGACCGAATTAGCCTAACCGTTAGTGTGATAGACTATCGACCTTACTTAGATGTCCTTTTATGATGGCACCTGACTCAATCTTCTTTGGTCCCGTTCATCTGCAAACTAGATGGAATTGGAAACACACTGGGCTAAATGATAGTCTATGCCCCAGTAGCTAAAGAATAAAAATCTATAGTCGCACTTTGCATAAGTCAGTGAAATCACTATCCTCTCATGGCTCACTATCAGGGCTAGAGCACTATTCTCCTTCTAGTCCCACCCCACTTCTGAGTGCAAAGCACCTTGCCAAACGCCTGATTACAACGACAGCAATAGCCCTGGCATCGGGTTTTGTAGCCCTGTGCCAACCAGTGCAAGCTTTACAGGTACAAGTTCAACCAGACAATCCCCAGTTAGGCGATACTTTGTCAGTGGTAATTCAAACTGAAACAGTCGGTTCACCACCAACCGTTTCTATGGGTCAAAAGACCTATCCTACCTTTGCAGCAGGGACAAATCGTTATCGAGCTTTAGTACCCACTACCCCATTAGATAAACCAGGAAAATTGGTTTTGCGGGTGGCTGGTGATGGTAAAGTCAACAACATAGCTGTACCACTTCAAAATCGGTCTTTCCCTGTCCAACGCATCCGGCTGTCTGGCAAAGCCTCTGCCCCAGCAACCCAATTTGAATTAAATCGGGTTGCCCAGTTTAAAAAATTATTGACCCCAGAAAAATTCTGGAATGGTAAGTTCTATAGACCCAACAATGCTCGTGTCTCCAGCGTTTTTGGTATTCGTCGCTACTACAACGGTGTCTTTGCTAAAAACTACTACCATCGTGGTGTTGACTATGCCGGTGGCTTCGGTTCACCAGTAGTAGCACCAGCAGCAGGACGGATAGCACTAGTGGGACGAGAGTCTCAAGGTTTCCGGGTTCATGGTAACACTGTAGGGATTAACCATGGTCAAGGGGTACTCAGTATCATGCTGCACTTGAGCCAAATTAAAGTTAAAGAGGGGGATTTTGTTCAAGCTGGCCAGGTCATTGGTACCATTGGTTCTACAGGTGCTTCCACTGGTCCTCATCTACATTGGGGTCTCTATGTTCACGGTCAGTCCGTTGATCCGGTACCCTGGAGATGGGAAGGTGTGAATTGACCTTACCCCAGCCCATCACTTAAGTGGATCACCTATACAATAACTAAGCCAGCACATTTATTATCATAGATAAATCTTAGGTGCGCTTACAGTCGTCGAATTAAATTCGCCACGAGTAGCACCATTACATCAAGGGTAAAGCTTAAAGGTTAAAGGGAACCGGCAAGAGGGATAAATTTTCTTTCCTCTTGCCGGTTCCCTATGGGTTAGCTGTTAACTTGTGCTTGCTTTCGGATTTAGTGGTTATTGACCACTACTCCATAAATTCCTCGTGTTTATAGTTAGTCATGGTATGAAGCCCTATGGCTAACTTACTTTTTTTGATTTTACTAGAAAATCCCACTACCCACTGACTCCGCTTCACGAAATCCCCCAGATTCACCCATCGGTATCAGCTTAATCAGATCAAGACGAAGCTAAATTCCTAGATTATACTATTAATTATTTTGACAATTAAATCAATAGCTATTAAATCTACTCATGAGAATTGAGCAAATTGTAGAAAAAGCGTTGAAAGATGGCTACTTAACTCCCCTGATGGAGAGTGAGGTCGGTCGCCTTTGTGACACAGCTTCGGAACTCTCCATAGAAGAATATATGGCATTAGACAAGCTGATGGGGGCGCTGCTATCTGGTGAGGTGGTTACAGTTGCTCGCAAGCAGTTTATCAATGTCATGGAAGAGTTGGTATTAAGCGAAGCATATGATCAAGTTAGCAAGATAGAAGACAAGAGCGATCGCTTTCTGGAGGTAGGAGATATTGCTGCCTATGCCCTCAATAGACTGCCCCCTCTCTATGCCACTACCGAAAAAGGTGCTCAATACCAGCGTAAAAGAGCAAAGCAAGACCTAATGGATTTAATTAACCATCAAGTCAAGGATGCCATAGCCAAATACCTAGAGCGACCTGATTTTGGCGCTGATCGCCAAGCAATCCGCAAAAAAACCAGCAAAGATCTGATGGGACAGATTAGTAGTATGTTAGAGGGCTGTGCACCAGGCTTTGAGCCCAAGCCTCAGCGCTCAAATGGATTACATGGATTACGTTGAGTCAATTTTAACAGGTTATGGTTAAAAAAAAATTTTTAAAGTACAATTTTTTAGTTGAGATGTTTAATTTCTCACAATTACTGGTGTTCCTAGACTGACCTGCTCATACAACTGTTTAATATCCTGGTTGAGCATCCGTAAGCAGCCGTGGGAAACCGCTTTGCCGATTAGCTCTTCTTCATCAGTGCCATGAAGCCCGATTTGATGGTGTCCGTCAGACCAAAAACCAATCCACCTTTCTCCTAAAGGATTATCAGCTCCAGGAGGTATGAGTTCACCAGTAATCGGTTCTTTCCAAATAGGGTTGGGTTGTTTGCGAATAATTTTGAAACTGCCAGTTGGTGTATCCCAACCGGGTTTACCAATAGCAATTGGGTGGCTCTGGAGCAATTGTTCTCCCCAGTACAAGTAGACCGTAGTATCACTCAAATCCACAACTACCTGGTAAGTAATAGCAGCAATTGCGTCAGTTAGATAAGAGGTGGCTGGTAAAACCTTGGGAATTTTTGATTTCAGTCTCTTTGGTGTTACCTGAGGTTCTACCAGATCTTCTGAGGCTGTCTTTTCGGATGACAACGGTGCTAGTTCTGGGTATACTGAAGAAGTTTTTGTCAGCGTCTTATCTGTACCGAGTCGTGCTATGGTCAACCGAGAGGTTGCTGGCAAGACCTCGCTAATCTCAGGTGTAAGTTGCTTCAGCTTAAGCTGTGGTAGTGTAGCTGAGATTAAAAATCCTGCTGACCCAAAGCAAACTATCATTAAGGTGGTGTTAATTGAGTGAGGGATGGCCATAATTAATTTAATTAATAGTTAATGAATACTTAATTAATAGTTAATAGTTAATTGGCTGTTTGCTGGCTCAGTCCACTACGAGGGTGAAAATATAAGATAGACTAGTGCTCGATGAGCGGGAACCAATTGCAGAAGTTGGGAGTCAATGAGAGGAAGAAAGTTTTAGAAGCTATTCCAATCATGAGTCAACCAATTTCTCTATCCTGGTCAACAGAGGTAACACTTCCTCAACTGCCGGTGCAACCTGAGAAACTCTCTAACTATGATTTGGTTTTACGCTGTCAGGAAGGGATCAGTCCTGACCGCACAGCCTTTGCTGAGCTACTACGTCGGTATCAGTCCCACGTGGATAAGATTTTGTATCACTTAGCACCAGACTGGCAAGATCGATCCGATTTAGCCCAAGAGGTCTGGATTAGGGTTTACCGTAATATTAAACGACTTAACGAACCAGTCAAGTTCAAAGGTTGGTTAAGCCGTATTGCCACCAATCTGTTCTATGATGAGCTACGCAAACGCAAGCGGGTAGCCCACCCCCTGTCTCTGGATGCACCACGTCACATGGATGATGGCGATATGGATTGGGAAATTGCTTCAGCAGAGCCTGGTCCAGAAGAAGATATGACGACCAGAGAGTTTTATGAGCAACTGCACGAGGCAATCTCAGAGTTGCCAGAAGTGTTCCGTACTACCATTATCCTTAGGGAAATCGAAGGTATGGCTTATGAAGAAATTGCCGAAATTACTGGCGCTTCTCTCGGAACCGTTAAGTCTAGAATTGCTAGAGCAAGAGCAAGATTGCAATCTCACCTGCAAGCTTATCTAGATTCCTAACTATCAGTATAGTTACTTAATAATATCTCAAATTTTTACAAGGCTTCCTTAATCAGATCTTTATCTAAAGCCCCTGATTTTACCAGACTTACTTGATCAGATCTTTATCTATTAGCAGAATTTCCTGTATTGGTTATTCCCTTAAAATAAAAAATATGGGAGATCTAGTGTGGGGAGTTTACTATGACTCGTTGGTGATGAGAAAATGACCTCTAAATTTAACCCTGATAACAGTTATGGGCAGGAATCTGCCAAAGATATGGATTCCCTCAAACGCAATCGCTTTCAATTAATCAGTGCTTACGTTGATGGGGAAGTAACATCAGCAGAGCGCTCTGAAGTGCAGCAGCTATTGGCAACTGACCCAGATGCCAAACGATTATACAATCGACTGCTGATGCTACGTCAGGCATTCCGAACCATGCCCGTCCCACCCACAGAGCAACCAGCTCAAGAACTGGTACAGCAAGTTTTCTCAAAGATTGACCGCCGCCGGAATCGCCGAAAATTCGTTTGGGGTGGTGCTGCCCTTGCTGCCATGTTTGTCAGTGCGGTTTCGATGATTGTACCTAATGGCTCGTCACCAGAGCTAAAGATAGCGGAGCAAACAGAACCCCTGAGGATTGCTGTGAATCGACCTCTGCTAGAGATACCATTAGCTCCAGTGTCATCTCCTAGACCGTCAGGATTAACACCAGAAGTTAATGGAAATGTCAACAATCTTAATTTGAATTAAATTAAATTGAGATAAATGGTTCTTGCCTCAGCTTAGAACTAATCACTATTTCAGTGCGAGCGCTTTTTCATTGTTTAGCTTGTAGTTTCCTTAACAACTCATAAAATGGCTCCCAATTATCTTCCTGAGTAATTGGCTCCCAAACTGCTTCAATGACAGGTCTGAGTAAAGCAGTTTGCGGATTCTTATCTCCCAGAAGTGCTGACATATCCTTGAGCTGATCAACTGATAAATTTTGTAAAAGGTGATGGTATAAATTGCGCCAATCTGCTAGGGAGGAATACTGAGCATCTGAATCCCAAAAGGATTCTCGGCTCATGATCTGACTAACATCATCTCGCCAACTCTTATCAAACTGTTGGGCTAATTCAGCAAAGAAAGCGTGATAACCCACCTGAGTATCTTGCAGGAACTGAATCGTTAACCTCAATAACTCTGACTCTTCCGACTCTGGCAACTGTTCAAATCCCAGTTTATTCAGCATCAAGTGCCGATAATTGCGGTAATAATGTTTCCCAAACTCGGCTAAACCTGCTTCCATCTCCGATGTTGGGATTACCATCCCTAACGGTTGCTGAAGCATTTCTAAATTTAAGTGACAAATTCCAGGTTGATTGCCGTAACTATAGCGCCTGTAATAGTCAAAGTAAGCAGCGGTAAACTTAGGGTCATAGGTAGGGATAAAGGCATAAGGTCCATAATCAAAACTTTCCCCAGTAATCGACATATTGTCGGTATTTAAGACAGCGTGACAAAAACCCGCTGCCATCCACTGGGCTGCCAATCGAGCCACTCGTTCCACCAACTCAGCGTAAAACTGAGCATACTGCTCCTGTTTGTTATCCTCTTTTAAGGGGATTATGCTTGGGTAGTATTGCTCAATCACATGGTCTAATAGCTTCTTGATTAAATCCGGACGCTTAAAGTAATGCAGTCGCTCAAAGGTACCAAACCGGATATGGGAACGGCTAAAACGTACTATAACTGATGAGCGAGTTGGAGAAGGTTCATCACCTCGCCAGAGTTGCTCACCAGTTTCAATCAGGCTCAGACAACGGGAGGTCAAAACGCCAAGATGGTGCAAGGCTTCAGCTGCAAGTACTTCCCGCACCCCTCCTTTGAGGGTCAGTCTACCATCAGCAGTTCGGGAGTAGGGTGTGGTGCCAGAGCCTTTGGTACCGAAGTCATAAAGTTCCCCATCGATACCTCTTACTTGACCATAGAGAAAACCTCTGCCATCCCCTAGTCTAGGGTTATATTCACCAAATTGATAGCCATGGTAGCGCAGGGCTAAAAATGGTCGAACTCCCTGAAATTTACCGAAAGCTTGGATAAAGTCTTGGTCGTTAGTGTCTTGGGGATTTAATCCAATACGGGGTAGCAATTGGTCGTTACGAAACCTCAGGATATGCCTGGGAAATTCTGCTGCTGCTACTTCGTCAAAATAGTCATATCCCAGGGATTCTAAGGCTGGCTCGTAGTTGAGAGAAAGGAACATATCGATCAGGGCTTCTTAGCTCTTAGGGAATAGGTTGACAAAGGAATAGTTTTTTTAGTCACCGCGAAGACCCAAAGAATCACGAACAACCTAAGATTATAAACGAAGGAAGAAAGCAGATTTGATCTAAGATATGCCTAATTCTATAATGTTCCAGGAAGATGGGTATGTAGTTCTCGAAACTAATCAACCAGAGGTGATTCTGACTGCAATGGAGTTAAAGTCAAAGTTAATGGCAATCTTGGCAAATCGTCAGGATGATTTGCCAAGGGATTTGCAGCATTTAACCTCTTTGGAGGAGCAAGGACAGTATTTGATGGAGACCAGCTGTGAATTAGATGTAGGACCTGGAGAGTATTTACAGTGGTATGTAGTGCGCCTCTAAAAACTATACCGACAACAGAACAGCAACGCTGAGCGCCGATGTCTAGGCAACAACTCGGCGCTCAGCGTGACGGGACGGTATATGACAGACTGTTTAAACTGAGAATCCCCGTCTAGGTAACAGCGGGGAGCTTCAAAGGTAAGCTCTTTACACGCTGGTGCTTTCTTCGGGTATTGCCACTAGTGCTAGATCAACCTGGTCTTCTTCAAGTTGGGTTAAATCTACTTTAATACCAGGTCCAAAGAATTTTTCTAGTTTTTCCTGCTTTTTGAGCCAAGTCTCAAAAGGAATTAGTGGGGAGTCAAATTCGAGAATTAAGGCATAAGCACCATCCACCGAAGTTTCTCGTAACCCCATCAACACAGGTCTTTCTTCATCAGTAGGAGATAAACCAAGGCTTTCCAAGGAACTATCTAGATGGGCTTCTTGACCATAGCGATATCGCATTACGTCTTTGCGAATCTGGTTTTGGATTGGGGTGGCGCTTTGCTCTCGCAGCGTCAGGACTTCAGGAATTGTTGCTTGGCTTAATTCTACAGGCTTTAACTCCGCAGCTTTGAGGGCAAGACCTCCTAGTAGAATCGGAATTCCGTAAAAGAATCCCACTAGATTCAGGGTGGCATTATCGGTAGCGTAGGCAACAAAGCCGATTAGGGCAAGTAATCCACCAATGGATAGACCTAGAGTTCCTAGGGAAGTTCGGGGTAACATTATTTAGCTATGTAACAGAAATAACTCCAGTTTTATTATCCTAGAGTGGTGGTCAAGTCATAAAAGTTGACAAAATTATCAATATATGGTGGGGTGAATTTTATCCACTCCTATCTGCCCTATCCCCCATCTCCCCATCATTACATGAACCCAATACTGTGATTACTTACTTAAGCGATATTCCCGACTGCAGGTAAGTAGTAAGAATGAAGTAATCAATGCACCAAGTCTTTCTGTTAAATACCTTATTCCCCCTTTTTTATGATAAAATCTGATCGTTATCATAAAATTCTTGTAGATAAGAGACAGCCAAAAATGGAGTTGGAAAAAATTAAGGAGCGAATTACCTTAATCACGAGTAAACGGGAATCCTTATTAAGGCTTCTGGAGCAACCCGATTTGGGAACCCTCAGAATTGATGTTAATCAGGCTCTCGAAGAGCTCGATGACTTAATCGATGAATTTAAGCGTACTTTCCCCGAATAAAAAGGCTAACTGATGCCTCAAATAATTGGCGTTGCTGATTAATGGAATAACTGAAGGTAATAGATAATTAGTAAATCAGCTGACTATAACTGCATAATTCCTTAGTTTAGCAGCGCCTTATTCTAGTTTTCCTTTCTCAGCTAATTTTAGCTAGTGGTTGTAGACGGTTAACTTTATCCCTCCCCATTTCCCTAACTAAATTAATTAGATCTGAGGTGGCAACATCTTTCCTACAGAAGATATCAACGGGAGCAGTTTGGCTCATCACTTCAATTTGGGGGTCTTCTACTGAAGAGTAGGCAATGATTTTAGTCTCTGGCTCTAGGCTTTTGATCCGGGTGGCTGCACTGAGACCATCCATCATAGGCATTTGTAGATCAAGTACTATAACATCCGGGCGATGGCACTCTACCATATCAATGGCTTCTTTCCCGTTACTAGCAAGAGCAACTATCTCAATATTCTCCTGAGCGGAAAATGCTAACTGAAGGCTATATCGAGTTAGTTCATGGTCGTCAACTACAAGAACTCGCAAGGCAGGATGCTCACAGGAAAACATAGGAAGACACTGATCATTGTTTGACTTTTTCAGTCTAGTAAGTTAGATTGTAACATTTTATCTACCTATCGAAATAATCAACTGATCATTTCATGAAATTATTACATTGACTACAATATCAATTTACATTGATACGTAGAACCTGATCTGACTGATCTGACATACTATCGACCCTCCCACCACCCTATGATATCAAGTTAGGTTTAATACCCATAATCACAATGTGGGAGCCAGGCACCAGGAAATCCAGAGATGGGGAGATGGGCAGATTTTTATTAATGATGTGTCCGAACAGTTAAAACTTGGGGGGGTGTCGAGTCTGGTGGATAGAGAAAATCGACTTGCACCAGCCGTTGCTCAAGGGGTGGCATCTGCAACCTCACTAGGGTATCCCCCTGCTCACCACGCCGTTGTACCAAATGCACATAGCGCGTCCGAGGTAAACCTTCATCATCCTTATAGCTCAATTGCACTGTCCCTCGGAAAAATATTTGCTTAGCTGGTGCCTTTAAAAACCTTAATCCTCCCTGGATTTGATCTTGTTTAATTGGTGTCTCAATAGCCAGGGTGACCGTTTGAGTATCCCGGGTGGGATTAATCAGTGGCAAGGTCAGGCTGTATTGCACCCCATAGTTACCATGGGCAAAATAGGCGGTATCTGGATAACGGACTAACATCGGCCCACTCTGAATTTGACCAGTACCTAACCTGCCGTGATGGAGGGTACTCAGTCCGTAGGAAAAAGCTTTTCCCGGTTGCGGAATAGTTAGAGATTGAGCAGTAGGATTATCCACTAACTGAGCTTGCCATCTAGAGCCTCGGGCTACTCCTGCCACTCGACCGTAGATAATTGAACCAGTAGTAGCCATCGGAGCAGTCGGGGCGCGATCGCGTGGTCCGGCTAACTCCCCTTGCTCTAATAAATGCTGCCATTGAGCTATAGTAGGAGAGCGTTCATTGCCATTACTATTCTTAGGTGCATACTGAGCAAGACTAGCGGCGTATACCTTTCCATCACTGTATAACCGCATCAACGTTGAGCGACCATTAATCGGTGGTGTCAAGGTTCGCACTGGAATTGGGAGATTCAGCAACATGTGGCTTTGCTGAGGCTGAATCACCAATTGGGCAGGAAATCCGTCTTGCCTACCTCCACGGAGGATATCACTCATCACTCGGCTACCAGGCCCAGCATAAACTCTACCGGAAGAATTATCTACTTGGGAGGGTAATTCGATAAATGGTGCATCAGGCTGACTCAGGTAACTAGCTGCCTCAATAATATCTACTGTTACTGCTTCTTTGCCCGGATTGTGGAGGATAATCCCTAGATAGAGGGTGCGCAAATCATCTAGGGTGGGTGCTTTGGCAACATGGTGGGCAAAGATATCAAAGCGCCCCTGAAATGGAAAGTTTAAGTGAGCCCCTGGGTTCGCTTTGTCAGAAGGGGGAAATGTGGACAGTAAAATTCCTTCAGTCTGTACTAGTTCGGGACTGTTGCTGTTGAATACCGGTACATTATCTAATTGTCCTGGTAGAGGGCGTATTTCTTGGAGTTGCACGATTTCTACTTGAGGTGTTGGTGCTGGGGTGGCTTGAGCCAGGGTGAAATTTAGTAAAAATGGCAGCATGGATAATGGGGTTTTAGTGAAACCAAAATTGGTTAAACCACAAAGACGTGAACAGGCCAAGATTTTGATAAAGGTGCCATCTGCGTTCGTTCAGAAACTCTGTTAGTTACAGGTGTTTAGTTACAGGTGTTGGCTAGCTGGGAATTCTGAGTTTTAGTGATGCCAGCTGGGATTTTCCAGTATGGCATGGGAAAACATTGAATCGATAACTATGACTTTTCTTTACCACCAAGTTTCCCTTGCCCAACTTTCTACCAAAGCACGTTCTGATCGCACACGCTGGCAGTCAGGAACTGAATTACCTATGGTTACCTATGGGGAAGTGTCTCTTGGTTTTATTGTCCCTCTCGAAATTCTAACTGCTTTGCCCACTGAAGCGGTGGCTGGAATGCCCCTAAAAGAACTGCAGCGTTGGCTGTTTAGAAATCGGCAAGGATGGCTGGAAGGGATTATGGATGCTTTGACTCTCACTTACAAGAAACAGGAGGTACTGGGGTTGCTCCACCCTCGCTACTCAGATCAGTTATCAAAGCTACTCAGAAGTAGACAATCGGCTTAAAGAGCGTGAGTATTTCAAGAAAATCCCACATGAGCAGCAAAACGCCAACAGAACAAGGCACCGCTAAGCGTTCGCTCAAGCGCGGAAGCTGAGGCCTTTCGGCCACGCTTTGCGTTCGCGTAGCGTCGGCTTTGCCGAAACGCTTCCGGAGCGTAGCGTGGCCTACGGCCAATCGCATTTTTAAGTGTTGCCTATTTCCGTTATAATATCACAATTTATGGTAAATTTATGACCAATTTATGACTTCCCTCTCCCAGTTTATTACCCCTGTTAAACCTTTTAAACTAGTTATCATACTCAGCAAAATACCCATGTTTACGGAGGTAAAAAGGACTCCATAGACTACTCATAAACAACTCCATTTGGCAAGCGGCAATTAAATCAGACTTGATAGAGCTACCATGCTTGAGCCAGTGAAAGGTAATTTTGCGCAAATCGTTGGTCATGTAAGCCAGAGTTGCCAACGGTCTTAGCCAAGGTTTTACACTCAACATCCGGGTCACATGACGACTTAAACCAATCCCACGGAAAAATGGAATTAAATACTCACGTTTCAGACGCCAGCTAGGGATTTTGTGCTCAATTTCCATAGCTGGATTGTACCAGATTTCCCAGCCCTTAGCTTGGATACGAGACAGCATCTCTAAATCTTCCCCAGTTAACATACTGCTCTTAGTTCGCCCAGTCAAAATAGGCCGAGAGGGCATACTCTCTAACCAAGCTTGTTTTCGCACAACCAACCCAGCTGAAGGTGGTAGTAATTTTTTGTGAGGTTCATAAAGTAATGGCTCACAACCACGTTCAGTGATTGCTAAAAAGGGCGCAAGTTTATCAAAATTTGCTGGAGGAGTGACTTCAAAAACACCATGGATTTGACTACCATAAGCACCAGAAGTAGGGTGAGATTTGCCAAAGGTGTAAGCAGCAGCTATCCAAGACATTGATGGAATCGTGTCATCGTCTAGGAAACCCACTAGTTCACCTCTAGCTTCCTGAATGGCACGGCATCTGGCATAAGCTGCCCCTTGTTTCGGTTCAAAACAATACCTCAAGGGATATTGCGTTGGCCAATTGGCTTGATAAGCCTCAACAAGCTTAGCAGTGCCGTCAGTGCTGTTGTTGTCAATAACAATAACTTCCCAGTTCAGTTGGTCTTGCTGGCAACAGTCTCGCAGTCGATCTAAGACTTCTGGTAGACGCTTCTGACCGTTGTATGTTGGGATGGCAACAGTTAGCTCAATAACCATAGTTTTTTTATACCAGTGTAGAAAAATACCCCTAACTAATTATTGTGAATAATCCCAAAAATTGAGGAACATTATCTCTCTCTTAGGATAGAAATTGTTATTGGTTTAGGAAATTTACCTGATACTTTAGGTGCGACCCGTGGCGAATTGAATTTTTAATGGGTCAAGCACACCTCAAGCCGTAAGCTTAAGCCCTATGCGCGCCCATACTACCCTTTCTTCACTCGTGACTTCTGGATAAAATTGCTGATCTCGAACTGATGTTACTAGTAAGCGCCTTTTTTTTGGAAAAGCACTATGGCAGTTTTTACTAAAATATTCAAATCTAGCCACAGTGACCAATTTTCCATGTACAAAGTATCTAGACGTACCACTTCTTCAAAAGACGTAATATCGGAACGACCGGACACTTGCCAAAGTCCGGTTATTCCTGGTAAAACTGCATGACGTATAAAGTGGTGTTCAGAGAATTTATTGACATCTCTGATTGGCAAGGGTCTAGGACCAACTAAACTCATTTCTCCACAAATAACGTTAAGTAATTGGGGAATTTCATCTAGGCTATAACGGCGGATAAATTTTCCTACTTTAGTAATCCGTGGATCATCTTTTATCTTAAATAGAACACCATCTTTCATTTCATTACGAGCTTCTAGCTCTTTGAGACGTTGGTCAGCATCCACAAACATACTGCGAAATTTCCAAGTCTTAAATCGTTTATTATGTAAACCAACTCTTTCCTGTTTGTAAAATATCGGTCCTGGGGAATCAAGCTTGATTAACATAGAAATAGTGACAAACAGTGGCAAAAGCACAATTATTCCTAAGACAGAAAGCACAAAATCAAAACATCTTTTTGTCCAAAAGTCAATACCAGTAATTAGAGGGGGAGAAAACCCTAGGGTAGGCACACCACCTATACTAGACATCTCCAAGTTTTGGTAAATAGGTCCTAATTCTGTACACAAAATTCGCAAGGTGATACCTGCATTTCTGAGACTCCAGTAAAAGAACATATAATCTTGTACCTTGTTCCAAGAGCAAACAAAGACTTCGGCTACGTCTAAAGCACGAATTTCTTTAATAAAATCTGATATGTTCGATTTATCTAATAAATTAATATCGAAAAATTGAATAATACCATAACAATCTTCGTTTTCCAGTATTTGAATTGCTTTTTGTTGTTGTTCTGGTGAACAGATGATCAGGGTTGGATAGCGAAGTAAGCCTTTTTTGCGAAGTCGTCTCAGAAAAAAATCTATTCCTAAGCGTCCGATGCAGACAAGAGCGAGGCTTAATAGCCACAATAAACTATAAATTGGTTGAATCACAAATTGATCGGGCTGATACAGGCAAGCAATAACGAGTAGACTAATCTGGGCAACAGTGATTGTCTGGGCTAGAGCTAAGTAGTCACGGCGTTTGTTCCCAGAATTATAAAGGTCTTGTAAAGCAATCAATAAAATTTCCCAGGGTATGACTATATAAACTAGTATTGCTTGATTGACTATTCCCCAATCATTATTTATATACTTACTAAAAGTAACCGCAATTAACCATGCCATCAATAGCATGAATACATCAGTGAAAACTAATGTAACGATGCGAAGCCATACCGCATAGGTATTGCGACGAAGTTTTGCAAAAATAGGATCACGTATATCAAATCTATAGGTTTCAGTTAAGGGTAGTCCCATCCTAGACAACTCCATTGATTAATATCCGATGAAAACCAAATTATTAGAACTAATACTCAATGGTATTTCAGGCTAAATAATTGGATAGGATACTTATCAAGCAATGCAAGTTTTTATAATAATAAAAACCAATAATGTTTTAATTTTTTTAAAAAAATAAAACCCTACTATTTTTTTAAAAAATTATTATAAATTTATATAATGATTTAATCTGCAATTAATTTAATTGTATTCAGAGGATTTTGGTTATAAAAATAGTTACTATAAAGCGAGCACAAAAAAATTAACGACCATCAGCTTATTTATACATAAAAATTATCCCATAACAGGATGATTTTGAAAAACGGGTATACTTCCTATATAAATATAATGCCGTACACTTAATTTTGTTTGATGCTTGACTAAACCAGTGTTTCCAAAGTCGCCCTCATCCTAAAGCATGGGGCTAGACCACCTAATTAACCTGCCCATACTCATAAAAATTGAGAACTTATCACCTGCGTAATTATGATAATTTTGTAAAGTTTTTAACGTTCACTACACCCTTTGAGGTGGTATGCTTATTCCCGATATATAGGCAATAATACTGCCTTAGTGGCGACGCATTTATTAAACTAGTATGCTCCATATTATGGAAAGATATTTCCATAAAAAAACTATTAAAAAAAAATAAAAAACATCCTGATCGTTTAAACTCAAAAAAACTAATAGCATTTTTTTACCCCAAAAATTAATTTACGTCAACACTATTTTAGTATTTAAATAATTCTATTAATCTAGAAGTTTAAACTTTCTGTGGAGAATATGTGAAATTTTTCCTGAGAGTTTATTTACGGTAAATTCACTACAGCCACAAATAAATTTTTGAGTTAACCTGGTGATGATTAACTCCCATGCAAACTGGGAAGTTTGCATGGGAGATTTTCTCGGGAAGCAATATCTACCAAAATTGCCCACATTACGTTACAGGAAAAGTAAAAAATGACGGAACCAAAGAGAGCGCTAATCACTGGAATTACAGGTCAAGACGGTTCCTACTTGAGTGAGTTGTTGCTAGAAAAGGGCTATGAGGTTCACGGTATTATCCGAAGGACCTCCACCTTCAACACAGATCGCATTGACCATATCTATGTAGACCCCCACAATGAAAACGCACGGTTCTTCTTACACTACGGTGATTTGACTGATGGTGTGACCCTACGCCGGATCTTAGAGGCGGTTAAGCCATCGGAAATTTATAACTTAGGGGCTCAATCCCATGTTCGGGTCAGTTTTGACTCCCCAGAATATACCGTTGACTCGGTGGGAATGGGTACTCTCCGACTTTTGGAGGCGATTCGGGACTATCGTCAGCGCACCGGTATCGACGTGCGTTTCTATCAAGCTGGTTCTTCTGAGATGTTTGGCAAAGTACAGGAGATACCCCAAATGGAAACTACTCCATTTTATCCACGCTCTCCCTATGCTTGTGCTAAGGTGTATGCTCACTGGCAAACTATAAACTATCGTGAATCCTATGGTATGTTTGCCTGCAACGGTATACTATTTAACCACGAATCACCCCGTCGAGGGGAAACCTTTGTAACCCGCAAGATTACCCGAGCAATTGCCCGAATTGTCGGAGGTCAGCAGAAAAAACTCTACCTGGGTAATCTTGATTCTAAGCGAGACTGGGGTTACGCGAAGGACTATGTCAAGGCCATGTGGCTGATGCTCCAGCAAGACAAACCAGATGATTATGTGGTAGCGACTGGTGAAACCCACTCAGTTAAGGAATTTTTAGAGATTGCCTTCAAATATGTCAATCTCGATTGGAATAATTATGTGGAGTTTGACGAGCGTTATTTGCGTCCTGCCGAAGTAGATATACTAATTGGTGACCCCACCAAGGCAAACAAGACACTAGGTTGGGAGCCATCTGTAACCTTTGAGCAGTTGGTAGGTTTAATGGTAGAAGCGGATTTACAAGCCTTGGGTCTGTCGCTCCCTAATGGCAAAAGTACTCAACCGTTGAATGATCAAGCCTATATCCGTCAAGGTGTAGCTACGATGGTTGACTAATCCGTTAGTCTATGACTGACTGTGAAGGTAGCATCAGTAGTGCAAGCCAATACATCAGCAACCACAAATCCGGATCGATAGGATTTGTGTTGAATAATGACTCAGTATATTCCTGCTTGCATTGCGATGCACCAGACGGTGATAGTTCTCCAAAAGCTAGGCAAGGATGACAAATAAATGGAAAGTTTAGATCTTAGTAATAAGAGGATTCTAGTTACTGGTGGAGCTGGATTTCTAGGACGTCAGGTAGTGGATCAGTTGTGTACAGCTGGAGCGGATGCACAGAAAATTAGTATTCCGCGATCGCGTGATTATGACCTCCGTTCTTTAGAGAACTGTCAAAGAGCTGTGGATCAGCAGGATATCATCATTCATCTTGCTGCTCACGTTGGTGGCATTGGTCTTAATCGAGAAAAGCCAGCTGAGCTATTCTATGACAATTTAATGATGGGTACTCAGCTAATTCATGCCGCCTATGAAGCTGGTGTGGAAAAATTTGTCTGTGTTGGTACCATCTGTGCCTATCCCAAATTCACACCAGTACCCTTCAAAGAAGATAACCTCTGGGATGGTTATCCCGAAGAAACCAATGCCCCTTATGGGGTTGCTAAGAAAGCTCTTTTAGTCCAGCTACAAGCCTATCGGCAACAGTACGGATTCAATGGCATCTACCTGTTACCGGTGAACTTGTATGGTCCGGAAGATAATTTCGACCCCAGCAGTTCCCACGTAATCCCTGCCCTAATCCGTAAAGTCTATGAAGCGCAGCAAAAAGGAGAAATGACATTGCTTGCGTGGGGTGATGGCAGTCCTACCCGTGAGTTTCTCTACTCAACCGATGCAGCACGGGGTATTGTGATGGCTACCACGGATTACAATCAGCCAGAGCCAGTTAATTTGGGTACAGCCTATGAAATCTCAATTCGCGATTTAGTTGAGTTGATTTGCGAATTGATGGAATTTAAGGGAGAAATTGTCTGGGAAACTGATAAACCCAATGGTCAGCCTCGCCGTTGTCTGGATATTGAACGAGCCAAGGAGAAGTTTAACTTCACTGCTGAGATAGAGTTTAAGCAGGGGTTGAAGAATACTATCGACTGGTATCGACAACACGCTAGCTAAATCTACCCAAACCCTTTGTAGGTTGGGGCGAAGTATTTGTACCTGGATATGTAGCTTAAAGAGTAGCTCTAAGAATGCCAGTTTGTATACAAATGCTTCGCCCTCGAAGGGAAAAGCAGATAAACTTTAGTACAAGAGTAATCAAAAGACGATTTATATCATGTCTGGAAGCATTAATAGTGTAATATTTGGTAATTAGTAATGGGTAACTGGGAATTGTGATGACTACCAAACTATTCCCCATTACCATAAAAATTTATAAAATTAACACTAAAACCAAATATACATGATAGTTATTTTTTTTATTCTTGTTAACAACTCTAACTTAATCAACTGTAATCAACTAACATCATAATTTATATTAATTTAGATAGCATCTAACTATAGATAGATTTATAAAAAAAAACCTAGCTTCTGACGGTGAAAAAAGGGTGAGTAATCTACTATTTTTTTTCAGTGAGTATTAAATTTTTCCTGAGGAATTATGGAAGCTATAGATTATTCAGAAGAAATAGATTTTCATAAATACTGGCTAGTTTTTAAACGGCGTTTTTTGCCAGCAAGCCTAGCATTTGGTGGTGTTTTCGGTCTGGCCGCATGGTATGTTTTCTCTCAAAAAACGGTTTATTTAGCAGCAGCTCAACTGTTGTTAAAGACAGATAATTCTTCTTCTCTGACCGGGGTTGATAATCCAACTGGCACGATTGATAATGTTGCTCGCCAGAGCGACCCCTTATCTACGGAAGTAGAAATTATTCTTTCCAGACCAATTATAGAAAAAACAATCATAGCTCTCAACCTCAGGGATAAAAACGGTGAATTTCTCTCTCCTGATTTCATTTTAAAAGAACTGAGTGTCAAACCAATTCCGGGGACAGATATCCTAACCATTTCCTATGAATCCTATGATCCTACTTGGGCAGAAAGGATCGTTAACACACTGATTAAGGTTTACATAGAGAATGATATCCAAACTAACCGAGCGGAAGCTGTCGCCGCTCGTGACTTTATTGAGAAACAACTTCCAAAAGTTGAAGCTACTGTCAGCCAAGCAGAAGCGGATTTGCGTAGATTCAAAGAAGCTAATAAAATACTAGACCTGCAACAAGAAGCTAGCATTGCAGTTGGGTCGATTGCCAAATTAGACGACGAAATTTCTCAACTTCAGGCTCAGTTAGCACAGATAAATGCTGAGTCTGAGGGCTTGCGCAATAAGATCGGTCTGGATGCACAACAAGCTGTGGCAGCTACGTCTTTAAGGCAGTCTACTGGGGTGCAGGAGGCACTGACACAACTCCAAGGGGTACAAGCTCAGTTAGCAGTGGAGCGCACCCGCTTCAACGATGAATACCCGACAGTAGCTCAGTTGGCTCTTCAGGAAGCTGCACTATTAAAATTACTAAAAGAGCGAATAGCCCAGGTCATTGGTAGCCAACAATCAGCGCCACCGGTTAAGAGTTTGTTAGAGTTTGGACCAATCCAGCAACAACTGACGGCAGAACTGGTTCAGTCCGAGGTACAGCGTTTAGGGCTGACTAGCCAACTAGCTGTTCTGAGGAATACTCAGTCGTCTTACAAACAGCGGTCTAGAGTCCTACCGAAATTAGAGCAGAATCAGCGGGAACTGGAGCGACGGGTAGCTGCTGCACAGGCAACTTACCAAATTTTGTTAAGCAAGCTACAAGAAACTAGAGTTGCGGAAAATCAAAATGTCGGTAATGCCCGTGTTATTTCAGAGGCGATCGTTCCTGAAAAGCCGATTCCAATCCCAATCAACCTGATCCTGGCAGGGGGAGCTTTTGCTGGTATCTTAGTTGCGATCGCTACGGCTTTCTTGATCGACCTCTTAGACAGATCGGTTCATACTCTCAAAGAGTTAAAAGAGTTGTTTAGATATACCTTGTTAGGGGTTATTCCAGATTACGGCAAGCTGGTCAGTACCAGCTATTTTGCGGGATCGTCTCAAGATAATGTTTTCCCCATTTTTCCGAGAGATTTGCCCCGCTCTGTCATCGGTGAAGCCTATCAAATTCTGCAAGCGAATCTGAAATTTATCAGTTCTGATCGACCACTGCAATCGATTGTAGTAACCAGTTCTGTTCCTAAGGAAGGCAAGTCCCATGTCTGTGCTAATTTAGCTGCAGCTATGGCTCAAGTAGGACGCCGGGTGTTACTAATCGATGCTGATCTGCGTTATCCATCTCAACATCATCTTTGGGAACTAACTAACTCCTTGGGTTTAAGTAATATTCTGGTGGGTGAGGCTCAATTTCATCAGGCTAAACGGGAAGTAATGACTGGTCTTGATGTTCTGATGGCTGGGGTAATTCCTCCAAATCCTGTGGCTCTTCTGGACTCTCAGAAGATGGCTTTACTGATGCAGAAGTTTTCACGAGAGTATGACTGCGTT
The DNA here is from genome assembly GCF_982860115.1 of Moorena sp. Classification (NCBI taxonomy): domain Bacteria; kingdom Bacillati; phylum Cyanobacteriota; class Cyanophyceae; order Coleofasciculales; family Coleofasciculaceae; genus Moorena; species Moorena sp. Next base: position 3,792 of record NZ_CEYLVT010000085.1, on the reverse strand, counting down.
ATCATAGATACTCCAGCATTAGCTGGTATGGCTGATGCGCCAATTTTGGGCAAAATGGCTGATGGCATTTTACTGGTAGCCCGACCTGAAAAAATAGATTCTGCAAGCGCTAATGCGGCTATGGAAATTCTCAACAGTTCAGGTCAAAATGTTCTGGGGTTAGTTACCAATGGTGTAATCTTCAAAAACGAACCTGACGGCTATATCTACCGCAACAGGGAAAACTATACTACGCCAGATTTCAGTCAAGAAAAGGCTGAATGTAATCAGCCATAAAACTTTGGAAGCTGTGAATCTGTTATCCAGGAATCTGTTATCTAGAAGCTGCGCTGCCAGAAGGTTGGTGGCGCATTCTCATCATAATTCCTAAGGTTATTTGCTTCATGATCCAGTAAAATACTGTTAGCACCACGAAGGTTACTGCCATCACTAGTAGTGGACCTTTCGAGGTTAAATCATCAATCATGCCCTTGACTAAGCTATTGGGTTGAGCAACCAAGTCCCAGCTGTTGAAGCGTTGGAATCGTCCTAGATAAATACCAAAGGCGCACAGAGCATGAGTAATTAACTCAGCTGAGACGATCAACTTTCCTAACCTTTGCCGCTGCAAATACTCACCTAGGTTAATCACAGATAGAACGTAAGCTTCAAAACCGGTTAGGATAACTAGCAGATGTTGGGGAATAACAACTAGAGTAATTGTCCATACTGAGTAATTGGTGCGAATGGCTTCAATTAGATGAATTACATCGGTGAGCAGATAGGGCGCATTGGGCAAAAATAGGATAAAAACTCCTAAACCTATCCACCATAATCCGGAGTGTAAGCCATATTTACTGCGGAATAGCCAAAAACTTAGAGCTAATGGTATTGATGCTAGAAACAAATTCCAAGCCATCCAGCCATTGTGGCTATTCCAAGCTTTCCATACCTCAGTCAGTAATGTGTCCATAGACATGATTAGTGAACCTTTGCTCTACGGTAGATTAGCCTTATTAAGTGGTATTCAATTTAATCCTTATCCTAACTCATCCGTTCAGTCTTGACCTTTCAGCTTGAGATAGCTTTCAGCTTTAGCTTTCATATCTTCATACTTCAGCCTTAATCAGCGGTTGACGGTTGACGCTTGAAAGTTGAAAGTTGAAAGTTGAAAGTTTAAGGTTTAAAGTTGGAAGCCTTTGAAGCTCATAACAATTCTGGCTCATGAGCGATTACCGATTACCCGAGAAGGGATATGATCATCAGTCAACTGGATTTGAGATAACAATGCCTGACAATCGGATTATTACTCTCCTGAGTGATTTTGGCTTACAAGATGTTTATGTGGGTGTGATGAAGGGTGTCATTGCCCAAGTTAACCCAACTTTGACTATAGTAGACCTGACTCACCAAATCCCCCCTCAAAACCTAGCTGCTGCTCGGTTTAATTTGATCAATGCCTATCCCTACTTTCCCGCTGGGACAGTTCATGTGGCGGTGGTTGATCCAGGAGTCGGCAGTCACCGAAGAGCGATCGCTATCCAACTTTCACAGGGTTTCTTGGTCGGTCCAGATAATGGGCTATTCAGTGGAGTTTTGGAGAAATACCCAGTCATGGCAGCAGTTGAGCTAAGCAACTCAGCCTACTGGCGCACTAGAAATCCTAGCACTACGTTTCATGGTCGAGATATCTTTGCTAGTGTTGGAGCTCACTTGGCTAGTGGCTTACCAATCGATAGCTTGGGAGAGGTAATTGACCCAAACACTTTGGTAACGCTAGATATGCCAATAAAAAGACTAACCGATGATGGGATTATTGGTTCTATCCAATATGTTGACCATTTTGGCAATTTAATCACCAATATCCCAGGAGCTGAGGTTGATGGCAAAACTTGGTCGGTTAAAATAAGCGATCGCATGATCCCCCATACTCAAACCTACAGCAATTGCTCACTTGGAGAGTACGTTGCCCTCATTGGTAGTCATGGTTGGGTGGAAATTGCTGTTAACGGTGGCAGTGCTAAGTCTCAATTAGAGCTGGATTGGGGAGATACCGTTGAATTAAGCATTAAAAATTAGAATGTTCATTAGTACAGAGTTCCTTTCCAGGATATTATGACCACATCACTACAACCGTCTGAACCGGTAGTTTACCAAGGTCAGTTTGGCGAATTTACCATTACCGAGAGCGATCGCATTGGCGTAGTTATCTACCGCGCTGGCTTAGTGGTAGCAGCCTTGAGCTTTGCGATCGCGAGTAATTTAATTCTATTGCAGGGAGCTAGCCCAAGTATTTTAAATGTCCTGACTCCTCTTTATGGCTTATTCTGCCTTGCCCTAGGGGTTAGCTTAGTCACCATTCATATTTATCTAGCCCCCCTGCACCGCCTACTACAAATCTTTTGGGGCATTGGTTGCATTTCCGCCATTGTACTGGCATTTTCCAGCAATGAGCCCCTTGCTCTCTACATTTATAACCATCCTATTTCTCTATTCGGAATTGGTTTTACCTTTGCAGCGTTAACCGGAATTTATTTCAAGGAAGCATTTTGCTTTAATCGCTTGGAAACTAAATTCCTAACTCCCCTAGTCCCGATGCTGTTACTAGGACATATCGTGGGATTTTGGTCTACAGATTGGGAGATGATTCTGTTAGGATTCTGGGCAGTTTTGTTTATGGTGTTTGCCCTGCGTAAAGTATTGCAACCGATTCCACCTGATATTGGTGATAAGTCGGTTTTTGAATATCTCAAAAAGAAGCCTGTAGAGAATTAATCTGCTACTACTCATTAGTCAATTCCCAAAAAACAATACTATAAACGAAGGAAGCAAGGGGACTGACGATCATCCTTTTTCAAAAAATCCGGACAGATGGGACTTTGATTGGTAAGTACTAGAAACAGTGAGATGCTCTAGACCTTATTAGTCATCAGTAATTCTTAGTCATCAGTGATTAGGTAACCACGGTTTTCTATACCGTGGACTATACCGTACATTAGTGACCACAAGAGACTTTATTTGTGGTCACTAATGACTAGTGACTATTGACGAGATAATTTTTCATAAAAAGTCCCAATCATGCGTTTAGTATGTAGACAAAAACAGTGGGGTTTAACGGTTAAAGGATGGTTTTTGAATATTTTTTTGATTATTACGTGTAGTCTCTTTATGTTAACCCATATCCACCCATTTTTATCGATTAATTCTCCGATTAAGGCTGATGCCTTAGTAGTAGAAGGATGGCTACCGGACTATGCCTTAAAAGGTGCCATGGAAGAATTTAATCGGGGTAATTATCAAAAATTAATCACCACTGGCCTTCCTCTGCGTAAAGGATATTATCTGTCAGAGTATAAAACCTATGCTGAACTGACTGCGGCAACGTTTATGGCACTGGGTTTTGAGCCAGATAAATTAGTTGCTGTTCCAGCACCAGATGTTACTGTCAATCGTACCTTAGCATCGGTTCAGGCGTTACGGGAGTGGCTATTAACGTCTGATGAATCAATAAAATCGATTAATCTTTATTCGTTTGATGTTCATACTCGCAGAAGTTGGCTGCTATTTAAGCAAATTCTTGCTCCTGAGATTAAAGTTGGAGCAATAGCTGCTAATTCCCTTGACTATGAACCAAAACAGTGGTGGCTTTCTAGTCAAGGAGTGCGTTCAATCATGTCTGAAACAATTGCTTATATCTATTCCCAATGTATAAGTTGGAAAGTGTGAAAATTGGAAAAAATTATATATTTGAATTGGGTGAGGGAGTAGGGAGTAGGGAGTAGGGAGTAGGGAGTAGGGAGTAGGGAGTAGGGA
>NZ_CEYLVT010000084.1:0-28606 GCF_982860115.1 Moorena sp. | reverse complement strand
TTCCCGATTCCCGATTCCCGATTCCCGATTCCCGATTCCCGATTCTAAATTCTAATTAAAATCGATTTTCATACTCGACAATTATCTTAGTATCATCTGAAAAATTGCTAGCACCACGTAGCAGAATTTCTTCATTAACTCGATAGCGCAAATTGTACTGAATTGGCTGATCAGTAGTCAACACTTTTAACAACGAAAATGATAAATTATTAGTAATATTAATTCCTGCTTCAGCACCTATCTCTAAGCTATCAGTGCGCCTATTATCATCTGTAACTGTAGTAGGGAAAATGCGAAATTCATCTAATCCTGCGGCATCACCAATCAGGTTGCTGACATTACTCAATAGTGCTGACCCAGCTAAGTTGGCCAAACCCAAAGTACTATTGCCTCGACCCAAGGTATCTACAAAGCCACCCCCTAATAGGGCAACAATTTCCCCTTCACTACGTTTTGGCGTACTATTAAGTTCGACTCGGTCAAAGAGCTGACTTGCTAGCCCTTTTACTTTGGCTTGAACCCGAATAGTTTCTGTAGTGCCAAAATTAGTTGGGCTATCGCTAATTTCATTAGCAAAGGTTTCACTGGTAATGGGTTGTTTGTTAGATTCAATTACCGATGCTACCATCTGCACATCTAACTCTGGGTCTCTGCCAAGAGCTGCTACAAATCGGGCATTATTGTTGTACTTTTTATCAAGGCGAAACTGAGTGGTAAAGAGATTCACCTGACCGCGCAGCAGCTGAATCGTTCCTTCTGGTCTAATATCACTCATGTCGCCATTAATTAGAAGGGTACCGCTGGCAAGAAAATCTAATACTGGCAGCTGTCGAATTAGGATGTTTTTACCTAAGGTCAACTTTAAGTTATTGAACTCTATTAGTTCGTCACCTGCCGATGCGCTACTCCCGATCGGGGCAGTTTGAGATTCAGAGATGGGTACTTGACCATCAAACAATTCGATGTAACCACCAACGCTAGGATTAAACAAAGTCCCAGTAATAATGGTCTGACCTTGAACGCCACCACTGTAAATCCCTTTGAGATTGATGGCTAATTGATTCAGGTCAACGGTGAGGGGATTCTCTAATGGTCTAGGTAGGTTTCGCAATGGCAAATTCCCTACCGCTACTAATTTACCACCACCAAAATTGCCTTGTAAGGTGTCTACAATTTCCATGCGGTTGAAGTTAAACCGGATTTTGCCATTAACCTCTGTCAGGGGTTCGGGTAAGGCTTGGGCAGCAATAGTAGCGTCTTCTACATTAATGTTACCGATAACGGTAAGTTGCTCCAGTTGCTGTAGCCAATCTTGGTCTTGGTCAAAGGTACCGGAAATATCTAAATCTACTTGTCCTTTACCATCAACCCAAGCAATTTGTTGATTGGTAAGCATGTTCAATCGGGCAAGTCCTTCGTTTTGAACCTTCAGTTGCATACTGACTTGCCGATTTTCTGGCTCTACTTCAGCAAAGGGTAACTTGTAAGGGATTTTGGCAGTGATAGTTAGGGGTTCAGACTCTTTAGTCAGAAAACTTTGGGAAAAGACGTTCAAGCGAGCATTGTTGTAACTAAAGCTGCCTTCGATGGATTCGAGGGGTGTTCGGTTTAGGCTGGCATCCACTACGGATATTGCTCCCCTGGCTTGGGGATTGCTTAGACTGCCATAAAAGTCTGCTGTGGCATCAACAAATCCTCCGTAACCAACAGAGCTAGGAAATCTCAACACTTCTCGAATCAAGGCAACCGGAACATTCTTTAGCCTGAGCTGACCCGATGGCCCTTGTTCACTGATACTACCGGACAAGGTCGCTAGGCTCTGACCCGATTGAACCTGAACAGGTAAAAGATTCAGTACCCCTTCTTCAAAATTCCCTTGGGCGATAATTGTTTCAGCTTTATAGGAACCCCACTGCCAGTTTTCCCCTTGGAAATTAAATTCAGCACTAATGCCATCTTTGAGTGAACCTTCCATACTGATACTGCCAGTAAAACCACCATTCATCTCGCTAAGCTCTGGCAACAGTAAGCTCTCTTGACGCTGCTGCCGTTGTCTGTTTAGGAGGGTAACTATTTCTGACATCCGCCGCAGGGGTTTTTTGAGACCATTTTGTGGATTACCTACTCCAGTAACAGCAAGATCAGCGGCTGTGCCGTAGACGGGCGCTTGGAAGCCTCGACCTAGGTCAGTTATCTCAAATAGTTGTAGGGTAGTTAGAATATCCTGGATTTCTCCGAGCTTAGCCTGGAATTGCCCTTTAAATTCTGGTCCGTTGGCGGTTGGGGTGAGGTTGCCAGCAAATAAGTATTGACTATCACCTTTTTGAAACAAGCCATCGGTTAGAGTAATATTTCCTTGCTGGTATTGGAAAAAGCCTTTTAAGAGATTACCTCTGAGGTTGTCAAAGATGGGATTTGCGATCGCAATTTCACCGGATGATCCAAAGGTCTTGAGGTTGAGACCAATCTGCCCAGATATGTCTCCTGCCAAGGGTTTGCTTAACCATGGTTCGAGTTTTTGACCGTCTACCATCCCACTACTCAAGGCCAGACTCTTAATGGTATTGATCGGAAAATTCTCTACGGTCATTTGTAGCTCATCCCCTGACCGAATCCCAGTAGCAGTTTTGTTCTGATACTGCACCAAAAAGGAGACGGGTTGGTAATTGGGGTCTAGCACAACCTCCAGTTTGTCTTGATTCCCTGCTAGCTGAAGATTTACCCCTGACTTTGGTGCTATACTTACTCGACCTGTCAGTAGGGATTCAAACTCCAGAGGACCAGCAAAAAAGTACCGCAGTCTTAAGTCACCGTTAATTGTTGGAGCTTGAGGAGTACCAGCAATGTTACCGTTAAAACCGACTAAGCCTCCTAAATTGAAGGCATAAGGGAGGTCAGCAGGTAATCGTTGCAAATTCAAATCCTCTGCTTGTACCTGGAAATCAAAGGTCTTAATTGCCTGTAAACCCTGACTCTTTGGGTTTAGATTGACAAAACCATTAGCATTGAATCCCTCGGCTATGGCTTCTTTAATCTCTAGCCTTTGACCATTCCAGTCAAAGGATGTGGCTAGGGAACGCTCAAGTATAGAAATGCCTTCACTAAAATTCAGCTTACCCTTAGCTTGGATTGCTGATAGAGCTGTATCTGGTGTCAATAGCAACGGAGCAGAAATATTGACACTGCCATTGAGACGTCCTCGTAAATCGGGATTAATCTGCCACAACTGGAGATTAGTAGGCTGGAAAACCCCCTGAAATTTACCATTGCTAAACTCAGCTGTTCCTAGTAATTGACCACCAGCAACCTTGAGTTGTCCAGACCCTTTGCCCTGAATCGCGTCAATGGTTAAATTAGTTAGATTACCAGAGACAGTGACATTCCCGGAAAGAGGGCCATTGAATTCGGGCGGGACCGGAACAAGAGCACCCAAGTCAAGGTTAGAGGTTTGTACCTTGGCCTGGAAGTTACCATTGGCAATATCGATTTGAGAAGCCTGAATCCTACCCCCTTCCACATCTAGAGTACCAGACCCACTAGCGGTAATGCTGCTAGGACTTACTGAATCTAGATTTCCTGAGATGGTAAACTCCCCGGAGGCTGGACCGTCGAATTGCGATGGTATTGGTCCGAGACGACCTAACTGGAGATTGGATGCTACAACTTGAGCTTTGAAGTTGCCTTTAGCGATATCTACTGCATCAGCTTTAATGGTTCCTCCTGCTAGGTCTAAGCTACCAGACCCACTAGCAGTAATGGTGCTAGGACTTACCGAATTCAGATTCCCTGAGATGGTAAACTCCCCGGACGCTGGACCGTTGAATTGGGGGGGTATTGGTCCAAGACGACCTAATTCAAGATTGGATGCTACAACTTGAGCTTTGAAGTTGCCTTTAGCGATCGCGATCGCATCAGCTTTAATGGTGCCTCCTGCAACATCTAAACTACCGGAACCATTAGCGTTAATCGTACTAGGACTGACCGAATCCACATTTCCTGAGATGGTAAATTCCCCAGAGGCTGGACCGTTGAATTGCGGTGGTATTGGTCCGAGACGGCCTAACTGGAGATTGGATGCGAGTACTTGAGCTTGGAACTTGCCTTTAGCGATCGCGATCGCATCAGCTTTAATAGTCCCTGCTGCGACATCTAAACTACCAGACCCACTAGCGGTAATCGTGCTAGGACTAAAAGACTTTACATCCCCTGAGATAGTCAACTCCCCTGAGATGGGACCTTTAAATTCAGAAGGTACTGGTGCTAAGGCTTGTAGAGGAATCTCAGAGGCTTGGACTAGGGTAGAAAAACCACCATTGATCAGTTTTACATTGGTAGCACGCAAGGTACCACCATCAACCGTTACGCTGCCGTAACCGCTAGCACGGAGGGTTTCTGGCTCGAAAGAATCAAGACGACCGGACAGATTAAATTGACCATTGAACGGTCCAGAGAATTGTGGCGGTAGAGATGGTGCAGGTAAGGTTTTGATGATTGGTGCCACAGAAATATTCTTAGCGTCTACTAACCCCTGCCAGCGCCCACCCCCCACTTGAAAATTAGTAGCTCTGAGAACACCATCACCCATGGGCAGATTAGCATAACCAGTGGCACGAAAATTCTCGGGCTTGTCCAGGGGAGAAAAGATCTGGGTTCTGCCATAAATTCGACCCACAGGAATGGGTAGATTAAATCCATACTGTTTTGCGATCGCATTCGCTGGAACATTCACAGCTTTGAGATCAAATACTGCCCCCCCCTGATCCATAAATTTGATATCCCCCTTGCCTGTGACTAAGCCACCCACGGTTGGTTTTGCCTGCAAGTTTCTAATGGCCAGCTCAGTATTAATCACGCTAAAGTCAGCAGTAATAGAGCTGAAGTTCACCTGGTCAAGGGTGGCGGGAGTGGTGGTAAAGGCCTCTCCAATCACAATCGGGTTGTCAATAGCTCCAGTTACCTGAAACGTAGCCTGTGCTTTACCTAAAGTAGTTACTGGTAGCTCTTTGATCCCAAAGGTCTGTGCATACTGCTGTATCTGAACCGGTTCCGTTGTTGCTCTGAGCTTGTAGCCCGACTCAACATCCAGCATTCCCCCAATTTGGGCAGGTACTTGACCGAATCGGCTAGTTATGTTACCGAGCCAAATCTGACTCCCTCGAAAGTTCAGCTTACCTTTGCTTTCAGTGAACAGTTGGGGCAAGGGTTCTAAGCGGGCGATGGTGTCAGAAAAGCTAATCGTACCCCAATACTGCCAAGGCTGTTCAGCATTATTCCGTTGTATTCTCAGGTTGCCACCCAGTTTACCCCCTTGAAGCTTCAGGGGAATCAGAAGTACTTTACTAACCTCTGCTGCACTAACGTTATCGACATCAAGGTGCAAGTCAGTTTCTTGTTGAGAGAGGCGGTAATCTCCCTTAACCTTTAAATTTCCCCCACTTAACGGCTGACTATTTACATCAAAGCGAATCAGCTGACCTCCGTCGAGAAATTTACTTTTCCCCCTAACCTCTGTAAATTTCATCGGCGCTTGTTTGATTCCCACTTGAGATCTTGGCACCACCACCACATCCGCATCCCGCCACCGCACCACCTTTGGGTCTACCTTAAACGCCGAATCTTGGGCAGTTTGTGTAAATGCTGTAGACACCCAGGTTAAATCTTTGTCCTGTTCAACATATATATTAGGTTCAACTAGAGTTACATCCAGTTCTAGGGTTCTGGTAAATAGCAGTTTAACGGGGTTATAGGTTACCTTCACTGCCTCCGTGACAAGATGATCGGGATCGGTAGGGGTAGCTGGTATTTCCGAAGAACCAAACCGCACACCATTTAGGGAAAAGCCCTCCACTGGTCCGACATTGACTTTCCGGTTAAGAAAGCTAGATAAATTTTTCTCTACCGTTGGTGCTAATTGCTTCTGGATGAAATACCAAGCAAAAAGGCTTCCACCCCCTATCCCAGAAGCTAGCATCATCACCATTAGCATGAAGACCGGACGTAGCAGCCTCTGCCAAAACCCTCTACTTACCGTAGGTTCTGGAGTATTTTCCGGAGTAGGCTCTGGTAGATTACCAGGATTGGGAGAGTTACTCATCTTGATTGGTGTGCACCTTACAACTGGAGTTCCGAGGGAATAGGAGGGCATTGTCATCTTAATTTATCAGGGAAATATAGGGAGTAGGGGTATCCGTTGTGGGTACTTAATACCAAGTGCGTTTCAAGAGGATTTCACCATTCCCAATCATGAAGGGGAAGAAGGAGAAGAGGGGGATAAGATGGCAGAAAGTACTATGTCCCAATGGTGTGAATGGAACTCGGGATAAGGCAGATAACACTACTACTTTTTTTCTCTGACGAAATTCCCTATCTTGATAGTTTCCAGAGCCAAGATTGATCGGTGGGTTTAACCCTATAGTTATAGGTGGTTTCAATTCCCTGGCGCAATTCCTCTGAAGGTCGATAAAGTAAAACATTTTTGAAACCCTCCGGAATCTCCGGTATGTTGGTAGAGCTATTGGATTTATCCAATAACATCAGCTGTACATCCGGACGAAGTAGATGACACAGAGATAGAACCCTACCGGGAATTTCATTACTGATCAAGAGTGGTTGTGGGATTTGATTAATCCAAGCTGCTACGTCAGGATTATTGCGACTCTTCGCATAGCTCTTGTGCCACCAAACTGGCAGTTGAGAGCTGACTATACAGGAGAGTATGCCGCTAAATGCTAGAGCAATTGCTATAGACTTCCAAGTTTTAGGATTTTTTCGGGTTTTTCCCATGGGCACCATGTCATGGTCACCCCTTACTTGCTGATTTTGTCTATCTTCGGTATTTAAATTTCCATCAATCATTCCCTTGGTATGTTGTCCTGAGTTTTTAGCTTCGGTTGTCAGGAAATAAGCAATGGCTAACTGAATGCCTAGATAACAGGGAATAGCATAGCGAGTAATGCTAGAACGGCGACCACCTAATAGCACATCTGGACCGATTAGAGCAATTCCTGTCACTCCAATTAAGGTAATAATAAATACCCAAGCATGCTGAGGAGCCTTACGACAAAGATAGTAGAGGGCGTATCCTGCTAACAATAAACTGAGATAGTGGAGGGGACTCAAAGGATGGATGCCTTGGTTAACATCAAAGAAAATCCGACTGAGGTTTAAGGTCCAAAATAGGGGTAAAAAGCCTGATCGACTATGATTAACTGAGTCAGTATTAGCGATAAATTTGGAGAAATTAGTGATAACAATGATTAGCCAAGGGCAGAATAGTAGTATTCCTCCTAATGATGCTAGTAAATAGCTAGTTACTCGCTTACTCCACCGACCACCTTCGGTAATTAATACATACAATCCCTGTCCAATTAAGACAAAGGCTGAAAAAGGGTGAGTATAAAGCCCTAAGGCAACAGTAAAGCTATAGATAATCCATCGATAAGGTTTTTTTATGAATTGCTTTCTCCTAGAAGAATTCATTGCCCATAAGAGGACTGCACTAGAAAGCAAAATAGTAACGGTCCATAAACTATATTCTCGGGCTTCTTGGGCATACAAAACATGAAAGGGAGAAATGGCAATTATGGCAACAGCTACCCAGCCGATTAATTTTGACCCAAAAAGTTCTAAGCACAGCCAGTAAGCACAGGGCAATGCTAATAAGCTAATTAGTACTGATAGAAGTCTTATAGTTACTACGGAATTGCCAAATATTTGTAACCATAATCTCGCCATTAGGTAGTAAAGGGGCGAATGTTCTGGATTACCTGCTAGAGAATTAATGGTGTCATTGATATCTCTTTTATGATTAGGAAATTGGTACTGTTTTAATAAGTTTTCTACGCTGATAATCTGACCATCGAAAATTGTTTCTACTAGTTCGGTTCGAGTGTGACCAGAAATTCTAATGGAGGTCATTGTCTCGTCGTACCAGTAAACTTTACGGTCTAGGTTGTAAAATCTAAAGACTACTCCCAGTACGATTACGATGATCAGTAAATTTCTGAACCAGATAGAATCAAGAGTAATGTTCTTGATCATGTTAACTACAATAATTAGGGGATAATTTTGCTAAATTACCAAGTAACGGCAACGTTTTGCAAAATTGTCATGGGACCATGGTCTTTCAGACGTTTCATTTGCTCTTGGTTTCGGACTAGGAGAGCTCCAGCAAATCCGAGAGAGTTGACACCAATTGACTGGAAATCTGCTTGAGAACGGGGTAAAAGCAACATCCATTGCCGTGTGGCGAGGAGATTGTAGGCACCGGATTGCTTGTTACCATTGACATTATTCCATGGCAAGCCGACTGCACTCAGTAATCTCTGGTACAACTTGAGGGTGGCTTGAGCCGCATCCCACGGGGATTTTACCCAAGTAGGGTCAAGCTGAGCAATGGCATGGATGAAGGGTAGGGTTGGGATGGTGCCAACAGAATCCTGAAAGTTAGCTGATGCGATCGCATTTTCTATCGGGATGTTAACTCCTTCCGGCGCTAGGGGCAGAGGAACGAGTTGCAAGTGCTTGTGTCGTTGACTCGCACCACCAATCGTTCCAGCATTATAGAATGCCAGGCCATCAATTTCCCCAAGACATGCCCACATAGCAGCAAAATCCTGTAAAGTCAGCCAAGTATCTTGCTCCTCGAAAGCACGGGTTATGATCAGCAGGTGATGGTCAACTACGTTGTATTTGTTCAACAGACACAGGTGGGTGTCGGAAAGGTCTGCTACAAATAAGTCTTGTTCGTAGGGAAGAAAAGGGTTGAAATCCTTCGATGAAGTAGCGTTTTTTTCCTCTTGCTTCTTTTTGGCTTTGTCTTTCCGTACCAGATTAGACAAAATCCGCACCAGGAAGCGAATACCCTCCTGTTCTACGAATTCGTATTCTGTCGCTATGGAGTGGAGTGCTTTACATTCAATAGCGTGTTCAGTTTGTGCTTTCAGTTTTCGCCACAATGTACCTGGTTCTAGTACTAGTGTTCCTTCGGTAATTGGTTGTTCTTCAATCATAGCGATCGCATTTCCTTCAGCTTCTATGGCAATCTTAAATCATTTGTCAAAAAGTAAGCCTATGCGCTACGCGCACGCTGCGCGAACAGCCGTCAGCTGTCAGCTAAATGCTTAAACTAAACCTCGAATAGGGAGCAGGGAGCAGGGAGCAGGGAGCAGGGGGAAGAAAGTTGACTGTACCTATTTAGAATAATAAACGCTATAATAGTTTTTATAAAAATTAACAAATTAAGCATTAGTAATATAACTTTAGATTATCCATAAAAACCTACATTAATTTTGAAAAAATAAAAACTATCAATTCAATTGATAATACAAACAAACTCTGATGTATTTTCTACTCCCTACTCCCGATTCCCTACTTCATACTCCCTAAAACCCAGTAGTAAAATTCCTCAACCAATTGAGCACTGCTATATATAAAAGTAATCCTAAAGAGGTAATCCAATCCCATGGTCACAGGAAATTATGAACTGGCGGAACACCGGGTAATTTGCAACAATGTCAGTTGGCATATATTTGAGCAATTACTCACAGAATTAGGAGAAGACCGCTCCACTCGCTTGGCTTACGATGACGGAACATTAGAAATTATGACTCCCTTAGGCCCCCATGAAAATAATAACCGCTTTATTGAACGCTTGATTGGTGCGATCGCTGATGAATTAAATCTAACTATCAAAACCTTTGGTTCATTGACTCTAAAGCGAGAAACACTGTTAAAAGGGGCAGAACCTGACTCCTGTTACTATCTCCAAAATGAGCCATTGGTAAGACATAAGCAAACCATTAATTTAGATCATGACCCACCGCCTGATTTAGTCTTAGAAATCGATATCACCAGTGGTTCTTTAGATAAGCGCCCCATTTATGCAGCGCTAGGTGTCCCTGAATTGTGGCGTTATAATGGAAAAAAATTAGAAGTTTTTGTACTACAACAACCGATTTTAATTTTTAATCAAGTAAATCAGAGTCCAACCTTCCCTTGGATGCCTTTGAATGCTATACCTAGGTTTATTAACCAAAGTTTAGTCGATGGCGAAACAGCAACTTTACGGGCGTTTAGAGCTTGGGTTAGGAAACAAAATAATTTTGAGTGATAACTGCTAGCTAATAAGCTAATATTTCAAAATAGATAATCACCTAAACACTGATTTATAATAACACCAAATAATACTGGTATTTATTTCCTCCTGTTCCCTACTCCCGATTCCCCATTCCCTACTCCCTACTTCCTAAAAAAATGACTAAAAACTTGATTCCCGAGAGTGAAGCGCCTGCTTCTCCTAAAGAAACTCTACCTACCATGTATGACCTGCCAAGTGAGAATCCGGAGGAACCTGGTTTGCCAGACGAATTTCACGATTTACAACCAGAATTATTAAGTCGCACCTTTCGTTGTCAGTATTACCCTTCTGAGGCAGTATTTATTGGTACAGATTTAAATCTTTACTATGATGTGCGCCATCCTCAATGGTATAAACGCCCAGATTGGTTTTTAGTGGTAGGAGTTCCCCGTTTATACGAGGGTACTGATATTAGATCTAGCTATGTAATTTGGCAAGAAGGAGTTAATCCCTTTGTAATTGTCGAATTGCTATCACCAACAACTGCAAAAGATGATTTGGGTGATAATCTAGAGCAAGAAACTCAAGCATATCGAGTTGCTGGAAATAGTGATACTATTCAACGACACGATAGTAAAAAAGCGAGTAATAGTAGCAGTGATCTTACCCATCAAACTATTCCTTCCAAGTGGGAAGTCTATGAGCAACGATTACGGGTACCTTATTATCTCGTGTTTAGTCGCTATACCAACCAAATTCGGTTTTTCAAATTAATCGGAGCTGGTTACCAAGAGCAAGGGATTTTAGCTGAGCCACCCCAGATTTGGATTCCAGAACTAGACATAGGTGTCGGATTGTGGTGGGGAGAGTATGCGGGGATAACTCGTAATTGGTTGCGCTGGTGTGATGGTTCCGGAAATTGGCTTCTGACGGATACAGAACAGGAACGGGAAGCAAAAGAACAAGCCCTAGCCAAAGCAGAGGAAGCTCTAGAAGAAAAAGAACAAGCCCAGCAACAAGTGAAACAAATTGTAGTCAACCTGTTGAAATCAGGGATGGATATTGAACAAGTTGCTAAGATAACTGGAGTTGATCGGGAGGAAATTATATTATGTTCAGATAATCAGTTATAAAAACATAGCTTACTTCTGCTAGGGAATCGGGAATAAGGATATAATTCCAACTATTGCCATAAATTACCAGATTTTATTCAACAGCGACATTATTTATTAGCCAAGCTGCATACTGTTCGTTGACATGCTGTGTACTTAGTACAACAAATTCAGGGGTATCGTAGGGATGATAATTAGTTACAGTCTGCTCTGCTTTAGAGATCAGCTCCGTAGTTGTTTTAATGACTAGCAGCACTTCAGAATCAGACTCAACCTCACCCTCCCACCAATAAACTGAAGAGATCCCGGGAATAATGTTCACACATGCTGCCTCTCTACGCTGGAGAAGCTGATTAGACAGATCATGGGCAACAGCATTATCAGGACAGGTGACAAGGATTAAAACGATGTTCATGCTTTTGCTCAATTTTTTTTGACCCGGGAATATATTAAACCAGATTCCGCACTTTAAATCCGCACTTTACAATGTTTTATACAGAAAACGGTTAAAATTATGACGTTGCTGAATTAGAGTATGAATGGGCGATCATCTAGTTTTGGTAACGCCCCCTAACTCTTTCAACTTGGGTAGATTTTGAAAGTGCATAATCAGACCAGAAATCAGCAATACCCCGTACTTCAAACGGAAATTGAGTTGTAGTATCGCAGAGGTAATTATGAAGATTGCAGTAGGAGCCGATTCTTATGGATTCGACCTTAAGCAAGCTGTCAAAGAGTACCTAATTAACAAAGGAATAGAAATCGACGATGTAGCCATTAACCAGCAGGAGGCTGAGACACCTTACTATCAGATCGCTTCTGAGGTAGCTCAACGAGTAGGAAGCCAGCAAGCTGACCGAGGTATCCTGGTGTGCGGTACGGGAATGGGAATGGCGATCATCGCCAACAAGCACCCTGGTGTCTACGCGGCGGTGTGTGAGAACACCAACGCTGCTGAAAAATCCCGCTCCATCAATAACTCCAACGTTTTAACTCTGGGAGGGTTTATCACCTCACCCGAAGTAGCGGTAGAGATTGTTGATACTTGGCTAACCACTGAGTTTAAATCCGGATGGGAGCCACCGATTCAGGAATGGCTGGAAAACTCGATCAAGGATATTGCTATTTTAGAGAATGAGCAGTTTGGCACTGCCACCAACTAATGCGATCGCAGGATTGAGAAATAGTGCCAAAGACCCTGGGACTCCACTCAGATGAAACCAATGCTTACCGGTTTTCTTCAAATCCTGTTCGTGTAGCGTGCGCGTAGCGCATTAGCTGATCGCTTACTGTCAGTAACCAAAACTATTACCCAGATAGTGTAAACAACTATCTGGGGATTCAAGGAAATTAACGAGGATAACCCAAGTTGATCAATTTAGGCTATCCAGTGATCAATCGTCCTTTGCTTCTTTAACTAACTTGGTTATCGCTTCGATAATTGTTTTTGAGTAGACAGTTAGGGCAATGACTGCTGCCACCGCTGTACCACCTTGGATCAGGGGGATAAGTGGAGCGCCAGGAGGTGTATCGGGAGTTGATGCACCTGTTGATGTACTAACAACCTGGCTAAGGTTCACATTGAAATCCGTATTGATATTTGTTAGCATAGTAGTTTAGCGGCTCCTTAACAGCCGTGTTAATTTTCTATGTTAGAAGGACAGCAGCCAGAACCGGCCTGGGAAACTGAGTCTGGCTGAGTCTTTCTAGTATGAAAATCTGGCACTACTCCACCTACATGGCAACGAGGCAAAGCACAGTAAATCACACAGATACACTGTGGTAGACATAGCAATGACTACGAGCATTGAAGGCTAAAACACTCCTCCACTTCCCTGGTTCCTATAATCAGGAGCCGGTAATGGTTATCCTCTCACCTAAGGTTTTTTTTACGTAGCCTTCCAGAAGGGTAGCCGACGAGTCAGTGGTGTGATTCACTTGCTTAGTTTAAGAAGTTTAAGAATACCTCTTACATCGACCATTTCCAGATTAGGAGCATTACCAAGCGCTGCGAATCAGAAGAATGAGTCAATGGTTAGATCCAACCAGACTACAAAAAATCTGAAATGCAAAGCTTCTGAGGATAGCTATATTTATAGCTTATCCGTAAAAATACTATTGTGTCAAGTCTGATTGGATCTTACATTAATCATAAATGATGACTTGTTGTAATGTCAACACAATTCCTTCACATTCTCGGGATTTAACTTAAAGTTTTTGTAAATTTTGAACATTAAGGGGTGAGAGGGGGCATCTAACTTTTGCAAAAATACTCCGATGGAAGCATAAAACACAACTCCTGTTCCCTGAATTATAGATTTAAAACGTTGAGATGCAACCCTTACTTATATCCTTTTGATAGCAACCCCTGCAGCTCAACTGCTGGCACATTAGCCAGTTCCTTCGGTTCTAATTTATACATGGCTCCACCATAAACTCTCCCTTCAGCAACCATAGCTTTCCCAGTAATCTGGTTAAGCGCTTCTATCAGCAATTTGTCCAAGTTGGGATTTTCGTTTATGGCATTTTCCAAATCTGGCTTGGGGTAGAGAATCAGATATGAGTTGGTAACAATTGCTTTTGATTGGTTGAGAATAAATCTAAACGGCTTTTTACCTTCTTTATTTGAACGTCCAATATAGGTACAATAGAATCTACTTTCGGTAGTGCTACACAAGTAGTCGTTTTAGCTACCGAAACACCAGATCGTAGCAAAATCACTACTTGTTTATCAATACCCCTACGGCGAATAACCTTCAAGATTATTACCACATAATCGCTCCAACAACTCCCTGGGAATAGCATCGAAATTTTCTAACAAAAAGTCCATCAGGGCAAGATGTCGTAACACATCAGCAGCAGGCGCTTTATAGCGCTTAGTGCCAGCAAACCAGCTGTTAACAGTACTGATGGAGCGGGAGCAGATTAATGCCATATCTTCTCGACTGACCTCCCATTTCGAGATGAACTCCTTTGGTGTCATGGCCAGTTGCCAGTTACTGTACAGTTGAATCAGAATTCGATCTAGGTCAGTTAGCGGAAGAGGATAGGATTTTGGGCGAGGGGGTTTCTTCCCTGCTAGTTGTGCCAGGCGGTCTAGGTATCGCTGATAATAGATAGCATGATCAGTTGAGCGTTTTTTTGGCATCATGGAATTATCTCCAATCTACTTGGGGAATAGGCCGCGCTGTTGGAATGATGGTCTCAAGAAGCGCGGCTTTTTGTCCGATAATCATATCGAAACACCAGACATATTTATTATTACTAATAACTTCCACATTTTCAAGATAAATTTGGCAAATTTTAACAATATTTAACAAATTAAATATTTTCCTATTGGCAATTTTAACGATTAGCTATTACTTAAATTTATAGAGCAGTAATTTAATCAAGTAATATAGGATTTTTAAAATAGCCGATGGAAACAATATTGTTTCCATCTTGCCTCTTGCCTCTTGCCTCTTGCCTCTTGCCTCTTGCCTTTTTCCTACTCCCTATCAACAATACATTTCGCTTCCAAAACCACCAATCCCTTAGTTTCAAACACCGAACAGGATGCCATCACTTGTTCCAAAGCAGGTTTTATGCCTTGTTCAAGTTGTTGAATAGCATGATTAGCTGCTGGCTGATACTGCTTTAACCACTTTCGATCCTTAATAGCATCAGCCTTTAACTCAATTGGGTTTAGTACCCAAAAATCAATATCATACTTTTTAATAAACTCCTTAACAACGGAGAGATTAGCACTATATTGGGCATCAATTAAATCTAGAGTTCGTTGTCGAAATTTCTGATAATATCCGACGTGGTAAGGAATAGCATATTCACTCGCTACCAAAACCGAACGCTGAGCAAAGGTGGGAATATTATTCATCTCTGGAGACAGAGATGCAATTAAGCTATCTTTCGGTTGTTGTTGAAAAAAGTTATACAAGGATGGAGTATCCCCGACTTTATAAGCAGTAATGGGAAAATCATCTACAAAACTAGGATATAATAGTAAGGCTGCTGTAATTATCGTAGTAGTTGCTATCGCCAAAATGTTAGGTATAGAAAAAATACTAGAAAAACCAGAGTTAGAAAAACCGTTATGGCTAGGCTGGCTTGCCCACTTAACTACCCTATCAATTAGAATGATAAAAACTATGCCAGCACTTAGCACCATAACCACTCTCAGACTATGCTGAGTATAGCGACTAGGAAGATGCAATTTAAATAGCAAAACATGAGCAGCAACAAACATCCCGAGAGAGGCTATCAGCATCTGGAGCAAAAGGGTGATTTCTTTACTGATCTGCTTGACTAAGGGAAATTGATTGGGAAATAAGGGCAAGAGTAGCAGTAAAAATCCCGCTGCATTAGTTGCTGGAGTAAGAATCGAAGTCAGACGAATTCCGCTTCTACCTTTTAACCAAAACTTAGCGGGATCATCGTCATAAAAAAAACGCGATCGCCCCCCTGGAAAAAACTCTGGTAATTGTCTGGCTTCAGGGACAGAAATCACTGGACCAAACTCATTGGTTTTGAGAGCATAGGGCAGCATCACCAAAAAGGCTACTATCAATCCCGCCAGACACAACCAACGTCGCTCTTGGGATAAGCCTAACTTACCATTGCGCCATTCAAATAGTCGTAAAACTAAGGTACCGGAAGAGATAAAGACTAACTGGGGATAGAATAGACCTTGGAGTGCGATCGCACCCAAACAAAACCACAATGACCCCCGCATTAGGTAATACATAAACCCCAACAACAGGGGATAGACAAACGCCTTCGGTGTTCCAGACACCACCGTATCAGTCATTCCCAAGGCTTGAGACAGCAACAGGGTAGCACTAAAGGCAGCTGCTGGTACTGGCAACAATTCCAGACATACCCAAAAGCAATAGCTTGCTGTTACCAGATTCAACACTACCGGTAAAAGTTTGTTAAATAGCAATGGATTAACACCCAATGCTGCTATCACTCGATAGACTGTAGTGTAGCCAGCTGGAGCAACCGTTTGAAAGTAATCAGCAATTAAATCTTTAGGAAACAGCTCTGGATCAAGAAATCGCATCATCCAAAATATATGTTGTCGAGCATCATCTTGGACAATATACTCACCGCTGAAGGCTTCCCGTAGTGCCAGCAAGCTATACACTACGGTAAAGGTTAGGCTGAGGCTAAACCAAAAGATAACTTGAGGAGTAAATCGTTTGTTACAAGGAGTTGTGAGTAATCTTTGAATAGGGGCAATCATTGAGTAAAGGGAATAGGGAATAGGGAATAGGAACCCACCCCTAACCCCTCCCAGGAGGGGAAGGGAATAGGGAATAGGGAATAGGGAGTAGGGAGTCGAGAATCGAGAATCGGGAGTCGGGAATCGGGAATCGGGAAAAAATCTGGTGTATCTAATTACTATGAGAAACGCTATATAAGTGGTTTATGCTTTTAAGCTTGCCTACTCCCTCTGTTTTTGTCAATCCTCTCTATTCCGTTGGGATGAAATGCTTTGAGAAGCAGCCAATTACCACATTAGTGGTGGTACTCATATTGGATGAATTAGATTGAAGTAACACTAATATTTTTGCCAATAGTGCTGGAAAAATTAGCAAAAATCTCTACCTCACGGAAAATGCGTGTGATCTCCTATCGCTATACAATTCTCGTCATAGGTGGCTGAAATTTAATTGCTTAACAGCTGTCGTTCCTCTTGATTTTAGTATTGTATAGTTCGTCGAATTCACGTTAACAATAATAGTCTATTACCTACCTATGCAATGACAATAAATAATACCAATTACCAAAATTACTCTATCACTCTAATTCTTGGTGGATTAGCTTTACAGTTTCTTCCGTTCTTAACTTTTGGATTACTTTTAAAAAATTTTAAAAGTTTTTTCTACTCATTGTATCCACCTTTATCTCTACTCATTATTTTACTGATTTTAGGATTACTCTTATATGGATATGTGCCTCTTGTCAAAGGGTGCCGTCTATATATTCACGACAAAGGATATGCCAGTAATTGGGGATGGTTAGGATTATTAAGTTTTTGGGGCTTATCAGTCTTATTCCTTTTTCCGACAAAGAGAACTAAATATTATTCAGAAGAGTCCTTGGCTAAAGACTCAATAAATCACCCCTTTAATAAGCTTAATATTCCCAAGTTTTTATTATATTGGTTTCTCGGTTTTCCAATTTCAATATTTACAATAATTTTTACAATTGTCGGATTGTTTTGCTTGGTGAATAACAGAGATTTTAGCGAGCTTATCAAAAATGCCGATTTTAACGCAGTAATCGGTGTAATTGTATCGTTTTTGATCGGATTATTTTTAGTTATAGAACTCCGAAAATTTGGAGTCGATTTAAGAAAAATTTTTGTTTTAAAATTGGGCATTTTAAAGAAAAAAAATAATCTAAAGTTAATTATTTTTATAGTTATTATAGAATATGCTTTTTATTGGGGATTTTATTCGCTTAATTTATATTATATTTCATTTATTTTTCCAGAATATATTGAATACTTAATTGATAAATCAGAAGTCACCAATGTTATAGGGCTAATATTTTGGAGCTTTTCAGCAATTGTTTGTGCTCCGTTGTTGGAAGAGCTGATTTTTCGTGGAATAATCTTGCAGAAGTGGGCAATGAAATGGGGGATCAAAGCGGGAATAGTTACCTCATCTTTATTATTTGCGATTTTCCATTTGCGATTCGATATTGTAGGCTTGTTCATTGCCGGAACTATATTGTCTGTTCTATACTTTAAGACTGGCAACTTAATAGTCCCAATCCTTTGTCATAGTCTTTACAATACTATTTGGACAATTTTTAGGATTCGACGCTACTATAATAGCTCAAACGTTGACTTCGTTTCGGTAAACGATTATCGAGTTTACATGGAACCATTATTAGGTCAAAAAGCAATTGTAGCAGCTATATCCTTTGCCGTGATCATGGTATTTTTATATCGAAATTTTCCTAAACAAGATGACATCCTTCCCTACTATAGAAATCCTAAGTGATTGATTAAAATGGTAAGGAATCCAACGGGTTAAATTCACCTGTCCTGTTTGGATTAGCAAGCCTTTTGGTGGTGCGTTACGGGGCGGACTATCCCAACCCTAGGGACGAGGCGAAAAATGAGTGGGAGCCCAAAGCTGGTGCGTTACGGGGCGGACTATCCCAACCCTGGCGACGAGGCGAAAAATAAGAGCAAGTCCGCCCCTAACACACCCTACCCACTAACCTACAACCTACAACCTACAACCTACAACCTTCAAAAAAAAACCCCCAATCGGGGGTTAGTGCATCAAAACTTTGTTAAGCAAACTGTGGCGAAAACTAATTAATCAAATACACGATTACAAACAGAATAATCCACACCACATCAACGAAGTGCCAGTATAGTTCTGCAGCTTCTACACCAAAATGCTCTTCACTGGAGTAGTGCTTTGAATTTAGCGATCGCAATAACACAAACAAAATCAACGCCAGTCCACAAGTAACATGAAGACCATGGAAACCAGTTAACGCAAAGAAAGAACTGGTAAATAAGTTAGTAGTCAGACCAAAGTCTACATGGGTGTACTCATAGACTTGTCCTCCTAAGAACATCGCACCCATCAGAGCAGTGATTCCAAACCAGAGTCGCAAACCAGAGACATCATTCTTCTTAATAGCACTCTGGCCCCGGTGCATGACGAAACTACTAGTAATCAGGATGATGCTGTTAATTGTTGGCACCAATAATTCTAATTCTGTACCCTCTGGAGGCCAAGCTGGCATGGTCGCTTTATAAATTAAAAAAGCGGCAAACATTCCCAAGAATGTCATACTATCAGCAGCTAGAAACACCACCAAACCAAACATCCGAAAATCCGGATGCTCCTCGTGATGTTCCTCTGCCGCCTCAACCTCATGATGATAGTTGAGGGCAGTTTTAGACGGATCTATCGTTGAGCCTTGCATAAATTCCTTTGAATTAATTTTAAGCTGACATTGTGCCTGTTGAGCTTCGATTAGGGTAGGTTAGTAGGTTAAATTAAGAATTAAGAATTAAGAATTAAGAATTAAGAATTGAGAATTAAGAATTAAGAATTAAGAATTAAGAATTAAGAATTCACCATTCTGCCTTCACCATTCTGCCTTCACCATTCTACATTCTACATTCTGCATTCTACATTCTAAATTCTGCATTCTTAATTCTGACAGACAACCTTAAACCCAAACTTAGCTAACATCTCCTTTAACTTCAACCAGCAACTCCTCGACCTGTTTATCGGTGTCAACACTATAACTGTCGATACCGTATTCGTAAGGACCGGACCACAAAATTGGTTCCTCGTCAAAGTTCTCAATAGCAGGAGGAGATGTAGTTTGCCACTCTAATGTCAGAGCTCTCCAAGGATTGCGACCAGCAATCTTACCACGGTTCAAACTCCAGATGATATTAATCACAAAGGGTATGGTAGAAACCGCTAGAAGATAGGAGCCAATAGTGCAGATCATGTTGAGGCTTTGAAACTGGGGGTCGTACATAGCAACCCGACGGTTCATACCCAATAGACCTAGCTCATGCATCGGTAAGAAGGTCATATTTAGACCAATGAAGGTCAACACAAAGTGAATGCGTCCTAAGGTTTCGTTGACCATTCGCCCGGTCATTTTGGGGAACCAGTGATAAACTGCGCCAAATAAGCCGAGAACACTACCACCAAATAGAACGTAGTGGAAGTGAGCAACAATGAAATAAGTGTCATGGACATGGACATCAAAGGGAACGGAAGCGAGCATGACACCGCTAAGACCCCCAATCAAAAATGCGGAGATAAAGCCCATACCAAAGAGCATGGCACTATTTAAGCTAATTTTTCCGCCCCAAATCGTTGCCACCCAGCTAAACACCTTAATCCCTGTGGGCACGGCAATCAGCATGGTGGCAGCCATAAAGAACATCCGCAACCAACCAGGAGTGCCACTAGTGAACATATGGTGCGCCCAGACAATTAATCCTAGGAAACAAATCAACATACTGGAGTATGCGATCGCACGATAACCAAAAATCGGCTTACGGGCATGTACCGGTAGGATTTCCGAGATTACCCCAAAGAACGGTAGCACCATGATGTACACCGCCGGGTGGGAGTAAAACCAGAACATGTGCTGGTAAACAATTGGGTCTCCTCCCCCAGTCGGGTTAAAGAAATTGGTGCCAGCAATTAAATCAAAGGACAGGAAAATTAACGCTGCTGCTAGGACTGGAGTACCAATCAAAGCTAGGATTGAGGTTCCTAACATTGCCCAGCAAAACAGAGGCATATCATGAATAGTCATGGTAGGTGTGCGCATCTTCACAATAGTGGTGAAGAAGTTAAGCGCCCCTAGCACTGAGGAAGTCCCGATCACCAGGATGCTCAGAATCCAAATTTCTTCACCCACCTGAGAACTAATCAAGCTCAAAGGGGGGTAAGAGGTCCAACCGGCTTCGGGAGCACCTACGAAAAAACTACTCATTAACAGCAAACCCCCCACAGCATTCATCCAGAATGCCACCGCATTTAGCTTGGGGAATGCCATATCCTTTGCCCCAATCATCAAGGGAATCAGATAGTTAGCAAAAGCAGCACCAGCCGGGATAATCCATAGGAACAACATAATTGTTCCGTGCATGGTGAACACTCGGTTGTAGGTTAAAGGGCTCAATAAATCCGGGTCTGGTGTTGCCAACTCAGTGCGAATTAATCCAGCTAATGCCCCACCGATGAAATAGAACACAAATGAAGTGACCAGGTATTGAATCCCAATCACTTTATGGTCGGTATTGAAGGTGAAGTAATCTTGCCAACGCCGCTCATGTTCTTCAACATGACCAGCATCTTTGACAGATTCCGGTTTTTCTAATTGCGTCGTCATGGGATAGTGGAGGTGTGATGGACTAAAAGGATAGGCAACAGGCAAAATTAAGAATTAAGAATTAAGAATTAAGAATTAAGAATGGATAATTAAGAATTAAGAATGGATAATTAAGAATTAAAAATTAAGAATGGATAATTAAGAATTAAGAATGGATAATGGATAATGCTACCTTCGCGCATTCTACATTCTAAATTATCAATTCTCTTGAATTTCATCATTCTTCATTCTAAATTCTTCATTCTAAATTCTTCATTCTAAATTCTTCATTCTAAATTCTTCATTCTAAATTCTTCATTATTGGATAATTCCAGGATGATGGTGAGAGTGGTCTAGGTGTTGGAGAGTTTGGGAATCAATACCCATTTCAGAGGCATAGGGAGCCAAGAACTCACCCTCTGACATGGTAGTAGGATTAACAGCCACCGCTTTTTCCATGGTGTCTGCACTAGCGAATTGATTTTCCTTAACCCAGGCTTGATAGTCTTCCGGTGTGTCAACGATTAATCGAGTTTTCATTCCTCCATGGTAGGACCCGCAGAGTTCAGCACAGATGATCGGGTAATCACCCACTCTAGTGGCTGTAAACCCTAGTTGACTAATCCGACCTGGGATAGCATCTTGCTTAATCCGAAACTCTGGCAACCAGAAGGCGTGGATCACATCGTTAGCTTCGATATTCAGCTTAACCAGTTGTCCAACTGGGACATGCATTTCCCCAGACATAACACCGGTTTGAGGGTAGGTGAAAATCCAGGCATACTGCATACCAGCGACATTAACCTCTAGGGGTTCACCTTGACCTTCTTGTCCTGGAGGCGCTCCAATACCTAGGGCAACTGTGCCTTGACCTGGAGCCATAGCAATCAGACTTTCATTCCCCTCTTGCCCAGATGGTGACATCTCATGATTGTGGGCAATTTCCTGCTGATGGTGGTCATGAGAAGCCATGGGATCCAGACCTCCCATAGCGTTGTAGACCTCAAAGCTATAGACAGCTAGGACAAAGACAATCACCGTAGGGATTGCGGTCCAAAGCATCTCTAGGGGAATATTGCCATGGGTCGATGGCCCATCGGTTTGGTCATTTTTTTGTCTACGAAATTTGATGACTATTAGGATAAGTGCGCCTTGGATGAGGAGAAATAGACCAGTGGAAATGGTCATCATCAAGTTGAACAGACCATCGACATCACCGGCTTCTGAGGAGGCAGCTACTGGCATAAGTCCATGATTCTGACCGTACCAGAGACTAATCAGGGTTATGAAAATGCCAGCAATAAGGGTTGAAATTTGGCTTGGAATGTTCACGAGATTAGGGTTGAATACTTATATCAACAAAACTAACAGGGATTATCAAGGCAGGCGAGGCACCAACAGACTTAGTGTCTTCAAATGTCAGGGCATGGCTATATTTTTGAATAAAATCAGCCTTCTGGTGAGCTACTCCCCCCATAGTGCCCACATTAGAGACAACAAAGACAACAATTTTGATGGTCTGCTAGCAATGAGGGGCGTGAGTAGAGGATACAGAGCTAGCTTGGCTGGCTCTATTAACTAAGGTAAAGCAGTTAAACACTTGATTGGGTCACACCTTGAGATTTTTAGACTTTTTTTTAGGATCACTAGCCCAGCACCTGAAAAATTTTCAGAAAACTTAAGATTTTTTTCAATAAAAATTAACATAGCTAAAAAAAATATAAAAAAGTAAATCAATAGTAAATCATTGAATCCAAGTAACTATGACCCTTTAGACCAAGGGAATAGCAATCTGAAAAATCTCTAAAGCTTCAGAAATTAAGGAAAAGGCTGGTTACAGTGGTATAGGAATAGAGATGATCTTTGAGATTGGCAATCTTCTATCAACGAAAATGAGCCACTACTCAGGATTTGATTAACTTAGTTTGCATTTTCCTATTGCAGATGGCTATAGCTCAATCGGCTCTTGATCACAATCAGAATGGTGTAACCTCCAACAACCTGACCAAGCCCCAGGCCAGGATTCGGAGCTTGGTGTGGAAAATTGCGATCGCAACCCTGCTGTTGATGGCAGTAGGCAGTGCCACCAGGGTGATGAATGCTGGTCTAGCTTGTCCAGACTGGCCCTTATGCTATGGTCAGCTCGTGCCAAGCCAGCAGATGAATTTGCAAGTATTTTTAGAGTGGTTTCACCGCCTTGATGCATCCTTGATTGGTGTTAGTGCGATCGCTCTCGCTAGCTTATCTTGGTGGTATCGGCGGGATTTACCCAACTGGCTGCCCTGGATATCCACATTTGCTCTAGGGCTAATTATTTTCCAAGGAGTCCTCGGCGGACTGACGGTTACAGAACTGCTCCGGTTTGATATCGTCACTGCTCATCTAGGAACAGCACTGCTATTTTTCTCAACTCTAATCGTGATTGCTACACTGCTGACCCCCTATCAAGGAACAGGTTCAGTTGGGAAGTTACCTTGGCTGAGCTTAAGCGCAGTGATTTTTGTTTATCTACAAAGTCTATTAGGTGGACTAGTCGCTTCCCGCTGGGCAGTGCATCAGTGTTTTGGCGGATCTCAGCTGTGTACCGTGATGAATAGCCATATTGCTGGTGTGGTGCCAGCCACCGTAGCAACTGTCGCCGTCGTGGTGATAGCATCCCGGACACCAGCCCTACATCCAGTACTGCGAAAGTTAGCTAATCTCGCTGCTAGCTTGGTAGTTTTACAGATACTCCTAGGTGTTGCTACCTTCCGGTTAAGGCTACAAGTGGAACTACTAACTATCTGCCATCAAGCAGTGGGAGCAGCGTTATTAGGAGTACTGGTAGGGTTTACAGTCTTCGCCTTACGTGACCGCGCAAGTGTGGAGTGTCAAAGTCAGTAGAAGCAAAGCGAGAACCTATGAATTATGAAGGATTAAGTGTGACGTATCCAGTGTGATAGCTGGCAAGTAAACTATCAAGTCCGGTTTTATAAGTTGTATATCAGCTAAATACAATCGGAAGATTGAGCCGCTAGGGGAACCCATCTTGAAACCATGATCTGGGGATAATTATCTACTTGTCGGTCTACTTGTTGGTCTACTTGTTGTTGCTAACGATGCTACTGGAAAAGATTAGACCATAAGAAGTATACCATGAATTGGTTGCTCAACAACCCCTATGTTGTTATCCTTCAAACTTCACCCTTGATCCTTCATCCTTGATGCTTCCTCCTACCCTACGGGAACCCTAAGGACGAACATCCTTAACACTTGAGACTTTTTAGAGAAGGAATTGGTGAATTGAATGCTTGGGACTAGTTTAACCCGTCAACATGAAAACATAAGAGAGGTTATTCAAAGTTACTATCAACTAACAAAGCCTCGAATCATTCCACTACTATTAATTACGACAGCAGCAGGGATGTGGTTGGCATCCGATGGACAAGTCGATCCCATCTTATTGCTAGTTACCCTGGTCGGTGGTACTTTGGCCGCAGCATCTGCCCAAGTACTTAACTGCATCTATGACCGTGATATCGACTATGAAATGTTGCGCACTCGCCACCGTCCCATTCCCTCTGGGAAAGTGCAGCCTCGTGATGCTTTGCTGTTTGCGATCGCATTAGCAATACTGTCGTTCACCCTGCTAACAGTCTTCGCTAACCTCCTTAGTGCCTTGCTAGCGCTATCTGGCATTATCTTCTATATGCTCATATACACTCATATCCTCAAGCGCCACACTGCCCAAAACATCGTCATTGGTGGTGCAGCAGGAGCAATTCCAGCGCTAGTGGGTTGGGCTGCGGTGACAGGAGAATTGAGTTGGGCTCCTTGGTTACTATTTATAATCGTGTTCTTGTGGACACCGCCTCACTTCTGGGCTTTAGCGTTAATGATTCACGAGGATTACGCCAAAGTTGGGATACCCATGTTACCGGTAGTAGCCGGTGAAGAGGTTACTGTTCGTCAAATCTGGTATTACACCTTATTAGTCGTCCCCACTTCCCTATTGTTGATCTATCCTTTAGGAGAATCGGGCGTCGTTTATGGAATAGTTGCTATTCTTTTGGGCAGTATTTTTATCAAAAAAGCATGGTTGCTGCTTAAGGAACCTAAAGACAATCAACTTGCCCGGTCTATGTTTAAGTACTCAATTCTCTACATGATGTTATTGTGTACCGGTATCGTAGTAGATAGCTTACCGATGACCAGGGAAATTACTGCAACTGTAGCAGAGAATTCCCAAGTTTTGATTCAAGGAATTTCAACAGTCTTGGAGCAGGTAACTATTAACTTAGTCTAGGATACTTACTGTTACTTAAAATACTGTTACTTAAAATAGGGTTGGTGAATTAGCTCAGAGCTGTAACAATTCGCCAACCCTATTGATATTTATATTCTAGGGATCCTAAATCAATTATGATAATTTTTGTTCCCTGTTCCCTTTGCTATCCTACTTACCGCCGTAGTAAAAAGCCATCTCTTTGGACGCGGAAAATTTGTGGGTCATAACACCTAAAATTGGAGGGTTATGACTCCTATTTTTTTTGCCGCCCTATGCTGTCGGTTATAAGAGTGACTGTGGTATTAGGCATGGTCGGTGGAACATATTTGGTGATATGACCATCATGTGTTGTAAAAATTGGTATAATGAATGAGAAAGAGCTATGCAAGTCAATTGTTCTGTGTGTGGTACTTGGTCTGATTACGGTAATTCTGCACTTAGTACTTGGTATTTTATGTGTTTGGTACTTGCTCTCATCACTGTCAATAATATAATGACGGGTTCCACCTGAAACCACGGTGAGATATAAGACTCAGTATCTTTGTGTTCAGTCGTTGGAACTGGGTTCTAGTTCTGCCCGATGATTGTCTAGTGTTTTGGGTTGATCAGATTCAATTTCCCCCCAACCAGAATTTGCAGCTATTCGTTGTTTGACCTCTAAATAGCACTCCAAATTCTGGGTGGTTTTTGCGTTCCCGTGGCAGATTACAGTGTTTGCTGGCTTTTCGTGTTTAAGCGAAATTGATCGCACCGGATCTGATTAGTTCATCCAATGTTTCAATCATCCGTTGGTAGTCGATTTTGCCATCATCGTCTAAGAACCACGATTCATAAGACTGGCCTGTGTTTTTTAGTAGTTTGGCCTGCTGACGTTTCCAGCTCAAAAACTGTGCATGGGTTTTAAATGTGAACTCTGATAGACTAAATTAACGTTACTTACCCCCGTAGTAAAACGCAATCTCTTTGTCTTTAAGAGGGGTAAAATCAGCATCGAGCAGCATTTGATTGAGCTCTGCTTGAGAGATGTGCTTCGCTCCAATCCGCACAATTCTGGATCTCATGGTATTGCTGACACCGCTCCGTTGCCGTTGAGCTTCCAACCCCATCACTTGGTTGTATAGGTCTAACTTAGCTTTCGGTATTGGCGAGCCATCTAAATCAATTCCCTTTGCGATCGCATCATCAACCGCATCAGCACCTGTAGTGTTCTGAGTCTGGGAATTTCCTTCGGTAGACATGGTAAGCTCATATTTATACATACGAGAGTATTTTACAAGGTGTCGGTTTCCTTAACAAAGAGTGAAATTAGATTCAAAAGTGCCCCTTATTAAGGGCAGGGCGATTTCATTCTGGCAAAAACATAGATGGGTACCCACCCCTAACCCCCAGGAGGCAGGGCTGTTTCATTCTTGCCAAAAATAGTTTGAATGCCAACTGCTATATTCCCTGCCTCCCTTAATAATTCCTGTTCCATAAAAAACCATAATTGTGTACTTAATAAAATCGCAAACCGCTATATGTTTTCCCGCAATCTCGCCTTTATCATCGGCATCAACAACTACCAAAATGGCATTTCCCCCCTGAACACCGCCGTAAACGATGCCAAAAAACTAATAGAAATTCTCCGCGAGAAGCATGGCTATGAAGTCTGGGAATGCTTAGACGAAGTAGCCACTCTCTCTAACTTCAACAAATTTTTAGACCAAACCCTACCCGAACAAGTCACTGAAAATGACCGCTTATTATTTTACTTCGCTGGTCATGGAGTTGCCCTCAATGGGGATGATGGCCCGGCTGGTTACCTAATTCCTCAAGATGCCAAACTGGGGGATACTAATAGTTATCTGCCCATGACCAAGTTACATGATGCTTTCCATCAATTACCCTGTCGTCATTTCTTAGGTATCCTAGACTGCTGTTTTGCTGGTGCTTTTAAATGGTCGAGTACCAGGGATTTACTCACATCGCCAGAAGTAATTCACCAAGAGCGTTATGACCGTTTTATTACTGACCCGGCATGGCAAATCATTACTTCCTCAGCTTCCGACCAAAAAGCCTTAGATAACTTTAATTTAGATAGCGAACGCGGTCAAATCGGCAATCATTCCCCTTTTGCTAGTGCATTATTAGAAGCCCTAGAAGGTGCAGGAGATATCTATCCTCCTGCCACGAATGGCAAACCGGCTGGAGATGGGGTAATTACAGCCACAAAATTATATTTATATTTACGGGATCGAGTCGAAATTCCCACAGAAAAATGCCGTCTGCGCCAAACGCCCGGTATTTGGTGTTTAAACAAGCACGATAAAGGCGAGTATATCTTTCTGTCTCCAGGACATGAACTCAACTTACCCCCCGCACCACCATTAGATGAGTCGAAAAATCCCTATCGGGGTTTAAACTCCTTTGAAGAGGAACACAGTCAACTATTTTTTGGTAGAACCGAACTAGTAGAAAAGTTACAGGATTTTGTCAATACTCATCCCTTAAGTGTGGTCTTAGGTGCTTCCGGTTCGGGTAAATCGAGTTTGGTGAAAGCGGGATTAATTCCCCAGTTGAAACAGGAAAATACCGAGAAATGGTCGATAGTGTCACCAATTCGTCCCGGAGAAACCCCCTTCCAAGCTCTCAATAATGCCCTGGTTGAGGCGGGATTACCAAAAGTCGAGTTAGGGAACAAACAAAAAACTCTCACTGAAAGTATTGCGGTTTGGGTTAAAAACAATCCCAAATCGAAGTTATTAATCTTTATTGACCAAAGCGAAGAAATCATTACACTCTGTCAAGATGAGCAG
This sequence comes from Moorena sp., assembly GCF_982860115.1. NCBI lineage: Bacteria > Bacillati > Cyanobacteriota > Cyanophyceae > Coleofasciculales > Coleofasciculaceae > Moorena > Moorena sp. The sequence goes on along the minus strand of NZ_CEYLVT010000084.1, from coordinate 472 downwards.
GAGCGCCAGGAATTTTTTCAACAGATACTGGCAGCAATTCATGGCTATCGGGAGCAATTACGAGTAGTATTAAGCCTACGTTCTGATTTTGAACCCCAAATCTGTGATTTGGGCTTAACGTTGGCACCGGAAGTACTAAATCAATTGGGAACCACGGTGCTGAAAAATCGTTGGCAAAGTGGACGATTTATTGTACCAGCCATGACACGAGGGGAACTAAGGGAAGCGATAGAAAAACCGGCTCAAGCACGGGTAATGTATTTTCAACCCCACGAATTAGTAGAAGAATTAATTGATGAAGTGGCGGATATGCCGGGAGCATTATCCCTGCTGTCTTTTGCCTTGAGTGAACTGTATCTCAAGTATTTAAGGCGGCAACGGCAGTCACAATACGGGGGTATTACTATTGACCGGGCCTTGACTCAAGCCGATTATAGTGAATTGGGGGGAGTAATGCGATCGCTAACTCAAA
>NZ_CEYLVT010000083.1:0-28630 GCF_982860115.1 Moorena sp. | reverse complement strand
TTAAGAATTAAGAATTAAGAATTAAGAATTAAGAATTAAGAATTCTACATTCTGCATTCTAAATTCTTAATTCAAAAAGGTTGTTCGCCAAAGGCGTTCGGTGAAGGGTAGGTTGAAGGTTTAAGGTTTAAGGTTGACTGTTTTTTAGAGAACCTGCAACCTACTAACCTGCAACCTACTAACCTGCAACCTGCAACCTACTAACCTGCAACCGAAACTAACCTGCAACCGAAACTAACCTGCAACCGAAACTAATCTTTAACCTGTTAAGCAGAGACTAGGAAGGTCTGTTTGTATTCTGTGATCGCTTCTTTTAGAATGCTTTCGGCTTGATCAGTGATTTTCTTCTCGTTTTTGATAATCTCAACGTACTCTGGCTTGCTGGTTTTCAAGTAGTCCCGCAGTCCCTGAGTAAAAGTTGTCACCTTATCAGTAGGCACATCATCTAGATAGCCATTGAGTCCAGCGTAAACGATTGCCACTTGCTCAAACACAGCTAGGGGTGAATTCTGAGGTTGCTTCAACACTTCCCGTAAACGCTGACCCCGAGCCAACTGAGCTTGGGTTGCGGCATCCAAGTCGGAGGCAAACTGAGCAAAAGCTTGCAAGTCGTCAAACTGGGCTAGTTCTAGCTTCAACTTACCAGCCACTTTCTTCATGGCCTTGGTTTGGGCAGCAGAACCTACCCGTGACACTGAGATACCAGGGTTAATCGCTGGTCTGACACCAGAGTTGAATAGGTCAGAGGAGAGGAAGATTTGACCATCAGTAATAGAAATTACATTAGTCGGAATGTAAGCTGATACGTCACCAGCCTGAGTTTCAATAATAGGCAGAGCGGTCATACTACCACCACCGAGTTCATCATTCAGTTTAGCTGCCCGTTCCAACAACCGGGAGTGGACGTAGAACACATCTCCTGGATAAGCTTCCCGTCCTGGTGGACGGCGCAGCAGTAGGGACATCTGGCGATAGGCTTGAGCTTGCTTAGACAAGTCATCATAAATCACTAGGGTTGCCTTACCCTTGTACATAAAGTACTCGGCAATGGAGGCACCGGTGTAGGGAGCCAAGAACTGTAGAGTAGCTGGGTCATTGGCATTCGCTGCCACGACCACAGTGTAGTCTAATGCTCCTTTTTCCTGGAGGGTATTCACGACTTGGGCTACAGTAGATGCCTTTTGACCAATAGCAACATAGACACAAATAACATCTTCCTGTTTCTGGTTGATGATTGTGTCTACAGCAATAGCAGTTTTCCCGGTTTGTCGGTCACCGATAATCAACTCCCGCTGACCGCGTCCAACGGGAATCATAGCGTCAATAGCGGTGATTCCCGTTTGCATGGGTTCACAAACTGAACGCCGCGCAATAATCCCTGGGGCCATGGATTCCAGCAGACGGGATTCAGTGGTTTGAATGTCACCCTTACCATCAATGGGACGACCCAAGCCATCAACTACCCGACCAATCAGTGCCTCTCCGACGGGTACCTGAGCAATCTTACCAGTAGCAGTAACCGAGCTACCTTCCTGGATCTTTAAACCATCCCCCATCAGCACTGCACCCACATTGTCCTGTTCTAAGTTCTGAGCAATGCCAATGGTGCCATCTTCAAACTCCAGCAGTTCCCCAGCCATGCACTTTTCCAAGCCATAAATCCGGGCAATACCATCACCAACTTGCAAAACTGTTCCAACGTTGGAAACCGCAAAACCTTGGTTATATCCTTGAATTTGCTGCCGAATAATGCTGCTAATTTCGTCTGGTCTAATGCTAATCATGATGTGTTTTTATCGTTAACTAACTAATTGTTTACTGTTAACTATTAACTGTTGACTGTTGACTGTTGACTGTTCAAGGTTATGTCCCAAAGGGTTAATCTTTAACCAACTAACCTAGCTTAAAAGGTAAGCCTCAGAGAACCAACTAACTTACCCTACACCGACTACGGGGCGAACAACCAACGTGACGTACTTCAACTGGTCAGAGCCATACCGATGCGACGGAGTTGTCCTTTTAGACTGGCATCAAATATCTGAGACCCGACTTTAATGATCACACCACCAATTACATCCGGGTCAATTTTTGTATCCAGTTCTACCTGATTGGCTCCCGTGAGGGACTTAACTTTCTCACGAACTGATTCTTGCTGAGCTTCACTGAGTTCTATTGCTGAACTGACCTCAGCCAAAACAGTTTGATCTAACTCCCTGAGAAGTTCTTGGTACTTCAGGCAAATGCCTTCCAACAATACAATGCGCCCACGGTCTACTAGAATCCTCAAAAAATTCATGGTGTAGGGGTGAAGTTGGTCCCCACCAATTTGTTGCAACACCCCGATTTTATCCTCAGCTTTGACCACAGGAGAGCCTAAAAACTCCTGCAATTGCGGCGATTCTTTCAAAAGACTCAGCAGAGTATCTACATCCTCACTCAGTTTGCCTTTGACTTCGTTATCGGACTTAGCCAAATCGAGCAACGCTTCTGCATACGGTTCGAGTACTTGGGCACTCAACAAACTACCTTTCATGAGCCACCTCCCAACAGAGCGATGTTGCGGTCAATTAATTGTTGTTGAGCGGAATTATCTAATGTATCTCTGAGTTGGGCATCAACCTTAGCCATTGCCATAGTAGCAACTCGCTGGCGTAGTTCGGCCATTGCTCGTTCCCTTTCCGAGTTCAAATCCTGAACTGCTGATTCTTTCATCCGTTCAATCTCTTGAGCCGAAGCGGCCAAAATTGCCTCTTTAGCTGCTTTAGCATTAACTTCTGCTGCAGCACGAATGTTTTCTGCCTCGACTTGGGCTTGAGCTAACTTCTGCTGTTGATCTGCTAAGGCTTCGGCTCCTTCTCTTTGACGAGCTTCTACTTCTTTAATGGCCTGTTCAATTTTTGAGCGTCGTTCACTCAAAATGTTTCCCACTAATTTGCTTCCGAAGTAGTAGAGTACTCCCAACAAAATACTCAGGTTGATTAGGTTGGTTTCAAGAATATTAAAGTTTAATCCAAAACCACCTTCTCCATGAGCTTCTGTTGCTAATAATACTAAATTCCCCATCATATCCGTTTACAATTGTTTTGAACGCATAATCTTGCTAAGCTATGACCTGTCCACCTACTCTCAAGATAATTATCTCAAGACAATTATTTCAATACAATTATCTCAAGATAATTAATAGTTTGAAATAGTTTGACAGTACTCCCACATCGCCAATCTCTTAGGAGTTTTAGTAAATATATGGGTCAGGCGGTCAAGACGCCACCATTTATCTTACTAACGCTGGTCCTAACAATTTTTTTAAAATTTGGCCAGATAGATCATCCACCTGTTGTTCGAGGGAAGCCATCGCTTGCTGTTTCTGTTGATCAATTTCTTCTTGAGCTTTTGCTCGTTCAGCCTGAGCTTCTTGTTGTGCTTCAGCAACCGCTTGAGCTGCCATTTTTCTGGCATCCTCTTGGGCAGCAGCGATCACAGCTTGAGACTGCTTCCGGGCTTGAGCCAACTGTTCTTCATACTCTTTAGCCATCTTTTCGGCTTTAGACAAGCGTTCTTTGGCATCAGATTCCTGATTCCGGATGTATTCGTCACGCTCATCCAGCGTTTTTGTCAGTGGCTTATAGAATATGGCATTTAATACGACTGTCAAAACTAGAAACTGCAATGCCATCAGAGGCAGAGTAGCATCAAAATCAAACATTTTTTACAAATCCCAAATCGGAATAAAACCGAACAATTCACCGCATCAGACCTACCATGTAGAGACGTTGCAGGCAACGTCTCTACATAAAGTATCAGGTTCTAAGAAAATGGGTTAGCAAACAGCAGTACCAGAGAAATTACCAGACCATAGATAGTCAGGGATTCCATGAATGCCAAGGTTAACAGCAAAGTACCGCGAATTTTTCCTTCAGCTTCCGGCTGACGAGCAATACCTTCTACAGCTTGACCAGCAGCGTTTCCTTGACCGATACCAGGGCCGATAGCAGCTAAACCGACAGCAAGAGCAGCAGCGACAACTGAAGCAGCAGCAATGATTGGATCCATGATGATTTTTCTTATCCGTGATTAAAGAACAAAATACAGAGCTACTAGTCAGAAGGAAACTCCGAAGGAGTGATCAATTCCAACTATTCCTAATTTAAGGCTACCGTGCCATTCCCATCTTAAGGTTATCCCTTAATGTTCTTCGCCTTCGACTTCTATTGCCTCGTGAATGTAGGCAGCTGCCAAGGTAGCGAATACCAGGGCTTGAATTGCACTGGTAAATAGACCTAGCGCCATAATTGGCAACGGGATAAACAGAGGCACTAGCAGCACCAACACTGCTACTACCAATTCATCTGCCAGAATATTGCCAAATAAACGGAAGCTTAGGGAGAGGGGCTTGGTGAAGTCTTCTAAAATCTTGATCGGCAAGAGGATTGGTATTGGCTGAATATAGCCAGCGAAGTAACCTAAACCCTTCTTGCTCAAACCAGCGTAAAAATACGCCAAGGATGTTAGTAAGGCTAAAGCAACGGTGGTATTGATGTCATTGGTAGGAGCCGCCAGCTCACCGGATGGGAGCTCGATAATTCCCCAAGGAATTAGGGCTCCTGACCAGTTTGACACGAAGATAAACAAAAACAGTGTACCGATAAAAGGTACCCAAGGGCGATATTCTTTTTCCCCTAGCTGGTTTTTCGCTAAATCCCTCAAAAATTCTAGGGCGTACTCCATCAAATTTTGGATACCGCCAGGAACCATTTGGACATTTCGAGTTGCCGCAAGGGAAGCTAATACCAGAATAGCAATCACTACCCAGGAGGTGAGAAAAACCTGACCGTGTAATGTTAAATTGCCAATCCGCCAATAAAAGTGTTCACCAACTTCTAAGGAAGCAAGGGGTAAAGAATTCAGAACGTTTAAAGCATTTATCATTTCCATTCTGGAGATTTACCCAGATTTCTGTCAAGGGTGAAACGTCTGTTTATCCTACCAATAAATCCGACTTAAATAAATCTTACTTAGAGGTAGGATTTACTAGGCTTTGCAGGATATAGACGATAATTGCGGCTTTGTACGTCAGAAACCCTAAAAATATAGGAAGTATTTGTAATTTTTGCCATTGACTGGCTACTACAATTATCCCAATAAAAACCGCAAACCGAGCCGTGCTCGGACGCCTATTTTGTTGGCTTAGCCGCTCTACGTCTTTAGCCAACATTCTCAAGTAAACCATACCAGTACACGCCCCGATCAAATAATTCAAGGCAATGTTGAGGGAGTAAACCACCCACACACAGATGAAAATAATCCCTGTCGCAACTAGGGTGACCAACAACAGAGTTTGTTTGAGTTGGTAATACTCCTCCATTGACGAACTCGTTGAAGGGGACAAGTAACTTGTTTGCGTGTTTTCCTCCATGGTCAATGGTTTCTCAAGAGGGTCATCTGACAAGTTCACCGGTAGCAGCAAATGCTAGTCCAGTCATCTGGCTTGTTTTCACAAACCAGAGGTAATCATATCATGGGAAAGGTCACAATACTTAACAAATCTGGTATAAAAATAACTAATCCCTCCGAAGTGCGGTATAAGTAAGGGTTTCGGCTGACAGGGTGATGGATAAATGCGGCAACGGATAGGTGCATGTAACGCATAGGTAGTGACCACACAAACTCAGCTTGCGGACTTAGGCTCACCACACCAATGATTTTCTGTGAGTCCTTGAGGTGCGGACTTGGTGTGTATAGCTCCACCTTTGAAGGGGAAAGTCTATAATCTTGTATTGGGATCCTAATGCGTTCGCGTAGCGTGGCCTACGGCCAATGGCATCAGCGCGGAAGCTGAGGCCGTAGGCCAATCCCGTAGCGGCTCGTACCGAGCATCGCGTTTGACCGGAAGGATATATCATACTAAGTTGCGGTCAAAGATACAACTTTCTCTTGCCCCAATCTCCCCATCTCCCCATCTCCCTATCTCCCCATCTCCCTATCTTTGAATGCAACTCGGTATCATTTGGCATCCTTTTTAGGAAGAATCTCGCAACTAGCGAGAGGCAACAAAGGTACCACCCAACAAAAATATTGGTTAAATATAACTGAATTGAACTCAATAAATACGGACATGGTCAGCAAAGCACTAGTATAGATGCCAATTTGTTGCTTCATGGCACTCAGAAATACTAGACTCATTACCAACAGCATTGGTAACTTAGCTTTTATACCAACGAAATCAGGATTTGATAATGTAATTAACCCATCTAAGGAAGGAGCATTAACATGTCCGTCTGGATTTCTAGTGGCTGAAAATAGAATCGATTTAAAGAACCCTTCTGCATTCCATAAGATAAATGGTAGTGAGGTTATCCCAGGGATAACAAGTATTAATAACAAAGCGATAAAGGTATCCTTGACAGGATTATCCTCTGATGATTCCCAAGCCCAAATCAGATAAAGTGGTAGTAAAAAGATAGCAATTTGTTTAATTCCTAAAGACAAGCTAAACATCAAAAAAGCTGTCAACTTGTGTTTCGGCAGTAACATCAAGGAAAGAATCAGAAAAAATATGGCTAGGAAATCTAAGTTAGCGTCAATACTAACATAAATTGTCCATCGGTTCAGTAACCAAAATAAAGCAGCAAACCAGGCAAATATAAATAGGTTATGGTTAGACAAATGATAGAAAATAAGACCAGCAATCCCGATATTAACCATTAAAAATATCGGTCGCCATAGGGAAATCCAGTGTGAGTAGTCTTGGAATCCCAATAATTGAGTTAATGCTGAAAGCCAATAAAAAAGGGGGAAATAGGTAGCATACTTCTGATTTTCTCTCATATTTCCCGATAAGACTCTAGCGTAGGGATTTTCCCCCGATAAAATTCGCTTCCCTTCTACCCAGCTATAGTAAATATCGTGTCCCTCAGTGTTATAGTTCCAAACTTGCAAAAGTTTGACATTAATGACAACACCGACAACAGCGATTAAAATTAGACAGATAATTACTAAACTCTTTCTTTGACTCATTATCATCTTCCTTCTTGGTTATTCGTTAATTAACCATTAACGAATAACCTTCAATGATAAGTATTCAATCGAACTTGAGCTCACGGTTTACTTTTTCAGGACGCCCCATCCCAGCTGTGATGGCATAACTTTGAGCCAACAACTGTAACCAAAGCCGTGGATAACGCTTTTCAAGCCAGGGCTGTAACCGTCGAACTAGACTGGGAAACCAACCTTTGAGCAACCCGCTGACCAAGGCATTGCTAGTAAAACTTAAGTAACTGCCTATCCAAAGCAAGAAATCCTTAGCACCAGCCATTTCCAAAATCCAGGGGATGAGGGCAGGGTTTCGCCGAGCTGCTTTGAGTGCCAGTCGATTAAAGGTTAACCAACTGAAACGGTCTTTAATAAACGTATCTGGTACCTCCGGTGGTTCATCTGCCAACAAACCAAAGAAGGTATTGAGCATGGAGTTAATCCGCTGGGGTGGTAGATGACGACCTGTTGGTACCATCATCCCTTGGGAAAAGAGCCAGGTCACAGCAATATTACTTTGATAGGCGCGAATTTGATTTAAATCCTTAACACTCAAAAGATTGTGCCGCAAGGCAGTGTCCAACAGATCGGTTAAGCGATAGAGGTTACGCACTAAGGAACCGAAGCCAGTGAAGACCAAGGGGGACTGAAGGGAAGCAGCATCACCAATGGCAACCAGTCGGTCAAAGGCCACAATGCGATCGCGACTTCCCACCGTAAAATGTCCGGGAATATACCCAAAGGTTGGCTTCTTCCACACCAACTTTTCAATATCACATCTGCGGTATTCCGGTAAGATAGTAAAGAAATCTTCATACATTTCTAATAAAGAGCCGGGATTCTCAGGATGTATCTGATGGTAATGGAACAAATAAATTGTCAATTCCTGACCTGCACCAGGAAACAACTCCCAAATCAGCTGACGTCCCCGGGAAATATCCCCATGACTATTGAGAACATCACCATAATCGGAATCCCACACCTGAGGCTCAAAGCCCTCAATCACAGCCCCTACCGTAGGACAGACACTATTAAATGCCCTACCCCCATTGAGTTGCCAAGCAATTGGTGAAGCCGTTCCCATGGCATCTACTAACAGACGACCACTCGCTTGTCGGTGAGATTTAGTCGGTAAGTGTTGCAACTCCACCACAACTTCCTCTGGGGTGATAGTTGCTTGGATAAACTCTGTCTCATCCCAGATTTCTCCCCCAGCACTGGTGAGCTTTTTTCCACACAGTTGCAAAAACTTGGCAGAATCAATGGCGATATTGAGCACCCTTGGCGTGTGCAATATCGCTGCTTTCAAGTGGGGAGGGTTGTTGCTATCAAAGAACTTATTGAATCCATCAACGTATTCCCTACCAATAATCCCTTCAAACTCAGTTGGGGTAAATAAATCCAAATCAATCAGGCTTTGAAACTCATCCCGTGAAATATTCCATTCCCGGTTCATCCGCCCAAAGGTTAACCGCTCAATCAGCAATACCCGATAACCCCGCTGCGCCATTGTTGCAGCATGGATCACTCCCAAGGCACCACCGATGTAGATTACGTCGTACTTAGAGGTTGAAGGTTCAAGGTTAGATGGTTGTTCACGAACACCGTTCAACTCCTTAAACACTACCTGCTTAGGCTGCTGGGGGTTACGAACCCCCTCACGCCAGCGCTTTTCCCACCAATAAACTCGATTAAGGTCATATTCTCCTCTAGGCATTTTCCGGAAAAAGTGCACAGTCTGAGGATAATAGGGTGCTAATGCTTCAAAGATCGATTGCTCCGATAACTCTACATCCGGTGGTTCTGGATAGTGGTAGGGGAATTGATCCCGAAGACTCTGGGTCAGCTGTCTTAGAATTAGCGTTTCGCCGCTCAGGGGCTTTTCGGACCAACGAAAAGCTTTGAGGTAGGTGGTTCGCTGCACAGACCACACAAAAATCGAGATTTCTGGAATCAAAGATAGGGCAACTGTAGTCTTGTGATTAGAATTCTCATCAGGAGTAGTCTCCCATTGCAGACGGATACCATCTGGCGTGATTATCTTATCCCCGAGCTTAGGCTGCCATTCCTGTTGCAACCATTGGCACACAGTCTTGGTGTCTGGTGTAGGGATTTCTACGTACAGAATCTCTTTCATAGGGGTTATGTGATCACAAATTTCATTAAGAGGAGAGACGGAGGTAATCAGTGATGAAAATACGCTAAGCTTCCAAGTATCGACTTGTTTAATATTCGTAAAAATACTTTACATTGATTTCAGTTTAGTTATAGTCAAGGGTGCCCTTGTTTGTTAGGTATGAATTATCCCATTCCAGCTAGTCCACAAGAAATAGTCGCCCTACGTCAACAACCAGTTGATGAAGAACTGGTGGTAATGGCGATTGCTGGTGTCATTCACATTGCCCGTCAAGAAGGACAGTCTCTTGACGATTTAACTGCCGAAGTCTTAGCAGAAGACGATTGGCTTGATCACTCACAAAGAGTATTACTCAATGACCTGGTTGTCCAAGCCTGGGAGAGTTTGCCTGAATTAGAATGGCAGGCGTCTTAAGCGACGCCCAAGCTGCTTAGGGTAATTGCTACGACTCAAGCCATAACGCATCTACCTTTTTCATCATTGATTGGCATTAGACCTGCCAGAATTAGTAGTTTTGTGATCTTGTTTGCGTCAATTGTTGTTTATGCAAGCTTTTTGCCTGACAACTGCGGCGAAGTCTATTGATTGGCAAATTTCCCCCAGTTAGAAAACTACTCCTGAGTCAAACTAGATCTTCAACAGAACTGATCAATTCCTATTCCCCTTGCCTAGTAGCTTGATCACGCTCTCTTAGCTGCAAGAGAATTTGGGCATGAAATTCCTTGGTGATGGGATAGAAGTAAGCGAGTGCTATACCACCAATCAAGAATAGGGTTGGCAATGGTCCAATAGCGATACGGATGGCTAGCAGTGCGGAATCGGGTTGGGTGGGGACTGGTTGCCCAGCAGTAGATGAGATAAATCCTGACCACTCTAGGGCAATACCGACTAAAAACAGCCCTAGGGCTAAACCAAGTTTTTGCAGCAAAACCATGAAGCCGTAAAATACCCCTTCCCGACGCTGACCTGTGGTCAATTCATCGAGTTCAATCACATCCGGCACCATGGACCAGGGGATCAGATAAGCTACAGAAACCCCAAAACCAGCCATAACAGCTAAACAGTACATTAAGGCAACTTGACCAGGTTGTAGCAAAAATATACCAACTTGAGCGATAACCGAGAGACTAGTTCCCATAAAGTAAGCGGTTTTTTTGCCCAATCGCTCACTGACCATCTTCCAGAAAAACAGCATTAATAAGGCAGTACCTTGAACCGCAAGGGCGACTAAGGGAAAGGTAGACTCGGGCAATCCCATCCAATTGACTACGAAGTAAAGCAGGATAGAACCGATTAACTGGACACCTAACCAGGAACACAGGTAAATACCAATCACATATAGAAAAGGCTGGTTACTGAATACAATCCGCAGTTGCTCAAAATAGGATAAGGAGGCTGAAGTGTCAGCTTCAGAGCGCTCTGTGAAAGCAGAGCTATGTTTCAGGTGGGGTTCTGGGGTAGAAAATATCAGAGTTATACCAAAGACGGTAATTAGTAAACCAAGAAGACTCAGAAAGATACCAGTAATATCAGGGTTGCTAGTGGCACCCAATAATTTGGCAGTAACTGGGATCATCCGGGCAATGCCATATAAAAATGATAGAGGTCCAATTAGGGTGAGCAGAGTTCCTACAGTCTTTTTCTGCTGAGTTCCCAATATAGGCTGTGCACCTCGTTCTTGGATGCGCAGCACACACCAAAATATCGGCAGCACCGCCAGCAAGGTGGTGACTAACCCTAGCACTAGATATTGCTTACCACTATCACCGGCATAGGCACTAAAAATTAATCCCCCTAGAATTAAGGTTAGGATGCTGCCACCGATGGAAAAGGTAAACCGAAAGCTGTTGAGGCTAGTGCGTTCGTTGTAGTCTTGGGTGAGTTCTGGGGTGAGGGCGGTGTAGGGTAGGTTAACTGCAGTGTAGGCAATGTTGAAGAGAATAGCAATCAGAAGATAGTAGCTAAACAGTAACCAGTTATTAATGGTATTGTTATTGCTGAAGTGCGGGACAATCCACTGTAAGAAAAACAGAACACCAAACGGAATTGCCCCAAACAGCATCCAGGGAATGCGACGCCCCCAACTAGAACGAGTGCGATCGCTCATAATCCCAACCATGGGATCATTGATGGCATCGGAAATTTTGCCAATCATCAGAATGCTCCCTGCCAAACCCGCTGGTAAACCAGCCACATTGGTTAAAAATGGCAGGAGGTAAAAGACTAAGAGATTGGCGGTCATGGCTGGACCCATATCTCCAGCACCATAAGCTAGTTTGGTGGTAAAGTTAAGCTTTTCGAGTCCACCGGAGACTTGGGGACGATTACTGGCATCAGAACTAGAAATATCACTCATAACCGATAAGATAATAAAGCTCGTCAATGTGGTGATCAGAATTTTTTTAGCAAAACGAATCACTCACAAGCCATTTCTAACATTAGAATTCTTTTAGAAGTAGGGAACTTGGGAAATTGGGAACAACGACTGGTAATGGTGGAATAGTTTTCGACTTTTGCTAATGGTCTATTCCCTGAGCAATACCTAACCAATATAAATGGCGCGAACTATGTCAGAACTTTACGTCTCCTGGTCAGAGTACTATGAAAAAATTGAACGGCTAGCTGTCAAAGTCTATCAAGCCGATTGGGATTTCAACCAGATTGTCTGTATTGCTAAGGGCGGATTACGGGTTGGTGATATCCTCTGCCGCATTTACAATCAGCCCTTAGGGATTCTGTCTGCTGCTTCGTATACTGGAGCAGACAATCGGATCCGAGGACCGATTACATTTTCGAGCCACCTGGCAATGACGACGGCAAAATTAGGTACTCGGATCCTGTTGGTGGATGATTTAGTGGATTCTGGTATTAGTCTACGAGAGGGGATTAAATGGCTTTATAGTCATTATGGTACAGAAATTGAGGAGATTCGTACTGCTGTGATCTGGTATAAAGGCTGTTCTGTGATTGCTCCTGATTACTATGTGGATTATTTGCCAGATAATCCTTGGATTCATCAGCCTTTTGAACCTTATGAGTCTATGAGTCCAGCTGATTTGGCTCAAAGCTATTTAGTTAGAGAAGTGTGATTGTATCAGGAGAGAGTGAGCAGAGCCAACAGAGGGGGAACAGAAATAGCACAGAACAGAAATAATAGTTGAAAGCAACCTAGACTGAACAGAAGTGATATAATATCGAGACTCGACTACCTTGCTCTACTCAAGCTGGCAGAATTTGAGATTGTCCCAGTAAATGCGATCGCTTTCTGGGGGGAAAGACTGGATAGTTTGGAAATTCTGATCCTAGAGGCAAGTGAGTGGTATTTCGCAATTCCGATGCACCCCAAGGGGCAATACCATGGGGAATTGTGATTGCGGACCTGTGATTAACTTAGCTATTACTTTTAGCCCTCAAAATGTCCTGAAAATGTCATTCATTTTAGGGCTATACAAAGGTAGACGCTTAATTTGGCTGGCCTTAGGCTAGGGTAGCCATAAAAATTTACAGCTTCTCACTAAATCGTGCCGAATTGGCATCATACTATTGGTTAGGCTATCACTGGATAGAGAGGTGACAAGCCATAATCTGATCTACTCAATACCTAGAACTAAATACCTAGAAAAAATGGAAATGTCAACAGTAGAACAAACAGAACAAACGGAAATGTCAACAGTAGAACAAACAGAACAAACGGAAATGTCAACAAACCCTGAAGCAGAAAATAAGAAAGAAAATAAGAAAGGGTTACGAGGTACCCCAGCCCAAGCTACAACTCGTCTGCTGCTACACTTGTGGGATCTAGGGGGATCAAAGCAGGAAGTAAAAAGAAAAGACTTAAGTGACACAGTGAAACTGAATAATGAGAGGTCTGGTGATTATACTGACATCTTTAAAACATTGGAAACAGATGGGACGATCAAGAAAACAAAAAAAGCCCGAATCGAGTATGTGTTTTTGACAGAGCAAGGCTTGCAAGTGCTAGATGCTGGCATCAAAAGCGCTGATTTTGAGTTTGATGGTAGTCTGGTCAGAGCCAAGGATGTCAAGGCTGTTCTAAATTGGATTCGAGAGAGAAGCTCAGTGGCTAAGGTCGTTGAGCCAGGGGCTGATGGGGCGAAAACTGGGGAAAATGCGATCGCTTCTTATGAAACCTTTGAGTCAGTGGTCTTGGAGGTTTACGACAAGCTGAATCAGGACTATAACCTTGATGATCTCGTACCGATTTATCGGATTAGACGGGAAATTGGGGATAGTGTCAGTCGTTCCCAGTTCAATGAGTGGTTGTTGGAGATGCAGGCTAAGGATATTTTGCAACTCCAAGGCGGTAGCTTACCCGATAGCGATCCATCCCAAATCGAAGATTCCATCACAACAGAACTGAGTGGATTACGCTGCTATGCTAAGCGGCTATAATCCTAGGCTGGCCTGGTTATTGCCATAAATCTCTGTTGACTGTTTGTAGCGTTTCCTCACACCAAAATGACTAACAGTTTATCATGACTAATAGTTCCTCTCCCCTTGAACAACCATGACTAATAGTTCCTCTCCCCTTGAAGAACTCCATAATGCCATCAAAAAAGACAACCCTTTTGACAAAGAGCTGGTTGTCAGGAAGAAAAATGTATGGCAACAAGCATTTCCTGACGTTACTTCTATCAATAATCATGCCTCCGAGGCGATTATTGAGGCAGTCAAGCAAGTTCGTAGCCGACAGCGTAACGTTATTGGCATTACCATCAAGGCGGAAAAAGGGTTAGGAAAAACTCATTTGCTCAGTAGGGTTCGCCATCAACTTCAAGATCAGGGAGGTGCTTGGTTTGTATACATGACTGATTATAATGATCTTAATCGGATCAAGCCGGAATTTTTGAAGACCCTGGCATTAAGTCTCAAGGAGGTTGGTAGCCAGGGGGTGAGTCAGTGGCAAGAGTTAGCGACTGCTTTAGCCAATGAGGCGATGCCAACAAATGACACATCTGATCAGTTAGTCAATGTATTTCCCGATCTCTTGGCTAAAAATCCCAAGCTAATTGATGAACTGACTGATAAAGTTCTTGAAATAAAGACCGATATCGATAATCCGGATCTGATCAGAGGAATTTTATGGACATTATCAAAGCAGCATGCCCCTTATGCTATTAACTGGCTGTCTGGGAAAAGTTTAGCCCAGAAAAAAGCTGACGAAATGGAGTTACCCAACGATTCGGAAGATGACAAAGACCATTTCGATATAACTTGTCAGATTTTAGATCTAATTAGTGATTACAATCCCTTGGTGGTATGTTTTGATGAATTGGATAGTACAGAATGTGATGATGCAGGGTTTAACAGAGCACAAGTTATTGCCAACTTAGGAAAAGATTTATACAGTAGGATTAAACGGGGTGTGTTGCTGACCGCTATGTATCCTGACACTTGGACAAATAAAATCAGAACATTAGATTTAAATGAGGCAGTTGTTGACAGAATAGGCGAGCGATTAGTTGAATTAAAGTATCTCAATTATGATCAGATAATTTATCTAGTTTCCCTATGGTTAAAAGCATTTTATGATCAGAATAAACTAACTCCTCCTCATCGGGTTTATCCCTTTACCGAAGAAACACTAAAAGAATTGGGGAAACAACGACCAACAGCAAGAAGGGTTTTAAAATGGTGTCAAACTAACTGGGGATTACCTAATGGTCAGCAAGTTTCCTCCCATAGACCTCCGATAAATCCCGTTAGCTCTGCTTATAATAACGAGATCAAAAATATTGACAATGAAGAGTATATGGAGGATGAGCCTCAACTGACTAACGCTATCAAGTTTGGTCTCAAGCAACTTATAGGACAGATAGTGGCAGGAGTCACAATCGAAAAAATTGAAGCTCCGGTTAAACCCAAAAATAAATACCTAGGGGTAAAGATAGTTGGTAAAGAAGAGGGGAATACGGTCAAAATCGGACTAGGGATCATCCAAACCTCTCGTGGAAATAGTGTAACGGCTGGGTTATCTCATCTTGGGGATTATAAAAAATATGATCTGACCCGTGGTTGTTTAGTCCGCTCTAAACCGATAAGTCGAAAAGCAAAGAAGGCTCAAGAGTGTTTCAATAACTTGAAGGCTAAAGGAGGAAAATCCGTAGAGTTTAAAACAGGGGATGTTAAGCCCTTGATTGCGATTCGCGCTGTTTATGACCGTCGTGAAGACTATGAGTTGAGTGAAGAGCAGATTAAGGATTTTATCTCTAACACAAAGCTAGCTATAGAGAACCGATTACTGCGAGAAATTTTGAGTGATCCATCGGGAGAAATTCCTGAAGAGGCAGTGGATGAAGAGGCGTAAAGTTGGATGATTAACTAAATAGAGCTATATATAACAGGGAACAGGGAACAGGGAACAGGGAACAGGTAACAGGTAACAAAATTATCACAATTAATTAAGTTGGGATTGCTATAGAATTTTTATTTGTAAATGTTAGAGTTAACAGGAGTTACATAGTTGACGCAAGGGATAAAATTGATTGATAGTAAGTGAGCTAGATATTTACTAATGAGTTAGCAAGATAATGAGTCAGCAAGATATAATTTCAATAGCCCTACTTTTACCGGCACCAGATATCGAAGCCTTACTCGAAGGGCGAATAATTGCTGCTATACCTCACTTATTTATCAATCCAGGGCGAAAATTTGTCCTATATCCGTCTAATATATCTAATAATATATCTAATAAGAATATATCCAGTAATCCCCTGTCTCTTGAGCAGTATTATCGCTCTAGTTTTAGAGAAATAGCAAAAAAAAGCCTAGCGGCACTGAATTCTGAGACAGTTTTGATTAAAGCTTGGGCTAGGTGTGAACTTTGCCAACACTTGACTAAAACTGAATCCTTGGATAGCTTACCACCGTTAACGGTATGGACAGCAGAAGGATTACAAGCAAGACTTGAGAAACAGCAGCGTATTTTCCTGGCTTACTTGCGGGTTTATCAGTTTCCTAAAGTGCTTGAAGTAGCTAGAAATAATACTAGTCAGCCCCTTGGGAAGTTTGTTAGTTTAGGTGATAATATTAGGGTTACTGAGGATTGGCCAGTATTAAGCGATCGCATTTTCAGCCAACGCCGACACCAGCTAGAAAATCGACTCCCGCCACTGTATCCGGAATTGGAAGAATTACAGAGTCAAATCGCTAAGCTGGCCATTACTAACCCAGCGGCTGAAGCCCTTGACGAAGATATCAAAAAATTTATAGGCTGGAGTAGCAACAAGCAATTAACCTCATCTAATCCAGATTTAGCTTGGATAAATACCATAGCAGCATTGGGTAATCGCAGCAAAGAGTTAGATCAAGGTAAAACTAATTATCAAGCTGGCACAGATTTTGAAATTATTGTTCGTGATAGCCTTAATTTTCTCGGATTTACCATCGACCCTGCTCACCAAGGTGGTGCTGGTGGTTTAGATTTATACTGCTCAAAACCTTATCCCTTGATGGTTGAGTGCAAGGCTGGGAAAAAAATTCCTAACGGTACGGCAGTACAACTCTTTCATTTAGGAAGGTTACGTTTAAAGAATGAAGAACTACTTAAAGAAACTGCTAAGTTAATCATTGGCCCTGGTGAGCCGACTAAACAACTTATGGATGCGGCTATGGTACATGGTATGGCAATTATTAATCCTGAAACTCTTGAGAAGCTGGTGAAACTCCAAAGCCAGTATCCCAATTCCGTTGATTTAATTATACTAAAGAATTACTTGATACCTGGTCAAGCTGATCAGGAAGTTGAGAAATATATTAATCATATTTCTGAAAAACTGAAATTGCGATCGCATATTGTCCAGCTGGTGAAAAAGCTAATTGACGATAGAGATAATCACACGGTGGGAGTAGAGATGATCTATGGAGCCTATAACTTTTCCAATCCACCGCAGTCCTTGACTCAGCCAGAACTACACGAAATATTGATTGAGCTTTCTTCTCCCTTAACTGGCTACTTGGGGCGAATCAAGGAAACGGATAGTAAAAGTGATTGCTTTTACTTCCTGCGGGACTTGCCCATGGATTAACTAGTGCTTGATCAGGATAGTTTTTTTTATGTGGTGAGGTACATTTTTAGGGAGCAGGGAGCAGGGAGCAGGGAGCAGGGAATAGGCAATAGGCAATAGGCAATAGGCAACCCACCCCTAACCCCTCCCAGGAGGGGAAGGCAATAGGCAATAGGTAAAAAATAATTTGTACATCATTAGCATATAAATAACTATAGTAAAAATCTGCCGGTTTGTGTAACGTTTTCTTTCAAGATTCACAATTTATGCTTGTGAGCAATACCTAAAGCGTGATCAAGTTACCATCGATATCGAACATTATATCTAGCGATTCGCAATGCAGTTTACTTAGATTTTTTTCAAGAGAAAATTGCTCGAATTGCTATTGATAACAATCAGTTAAATTTGCTAATTTTTGATTCAGAAGGAGAATAAATAGTCCAATGGATAGATTAGATGAGTATTCCAGATTAATTCGAGAAATTCTAGAGCGTTACGCTCGGATTAGTTACAGTCACGGCGATATTCAAAGTTATGCCATTGCCGATTGTCTGAACAATCATTTTATGCTGATGGTTGTTGGCTGGGATGGCAAACGTCGAGTCCACGGCTGCATTACGCATGTTCAGATTATTGATGGAAAAATCTGGATTCAACGGGATGGTATCGAAGATGGCATCACAGAAGAACTGGTCGCTGCAGGGATTCCCAAATCAGATATTGTGCTAGGGTTTCACCCACCAGAAGTTCGTCCCCATACTGGTTATGCGTTGGCGTAACGTCACCTTTGGTTAATCCCTTAACTCGCAACAGGGAGATTGCTTTGCAACCCAAGGCTATCGCTTTTTTCACTGGTTATCAGCCAGGGGTTATTTCCAACTCTCATATCAATCCCCCTTCGTCTGATTTCAAGCCAAACTTTGCACTCTCTGTAATCCCTTGCTCTGTCCTTAAAACAGATGAAGGTATTGAGATTTTACTAGTTGACAATTGAATAAAGAAAATGCTATTATCAACGATAAATGACTTAATTGAATATCTAAACTATTGCAAATTAGCTAATTGAAAATACTGCTAATTTGCAATAGCCCAACGCTATATAGTAATCAGATTTATCAAAAACTTAAATGGCGATTGGTCTGTGGCTAGGCTACGGGAAGGCTTAGCTCATTGCTCAATAATAGTACATTTGTATTAAAGTGTTGCTTCCTAGCTCCTGTTTTCTAATCAGCATCCATTTTTGGTCTCAAAATTTTTAGCCAGTCAATTTTTATGCATTATTCTTGGGTTAGCAAGTAGTAAAGTAATGTCAACCATCTGCGCCCAAACTTAAGTCAATGCCAAGCCATCGGCACTTTCAAGAGTCTGCATCTTGACCCAAAGTTCCCTCTCAAGACTAAAATCATCTTGAGGAATTGACTTTTTGGCTCCTTGCCCCAATGGTGAAATTGTGAACCCCTTGATGAAGAGCAATGAGTGAATCTGAAAACCCCAATAACCTTCCCCTGCCTGAGTATACTACCGAAATGGATAACCAGGATACTAAGAAGCAAGATCAGCAGCAGACCGACCATAACCCAAAAATGCTCAGCTTCGCACCAGTAGCTGATGATTTCGCAATCGTATCTGATGATATAGATAATCTTATTGAACAGTCAATACTAGAACAGACTATAGAATCACTGCTTACCACCATGGCATCATCAGTTACAGAAGCCCATACTGATGGCACAGATGATACTGATAACACTGATGATACTGATAACACTGATATTGACACTGAGATAGCTGATGTTTCTGAAGAACAGTTAGCCAAGGATGGTGAATGGTTTGCCTTATCTCAAAAACTGCGCTTGGACAATCATCGCTTACAGCAGCAAGTGACTCAGCTGCAGCAAGCACTCCAGGAAAAACAGCAGGAGTTAAACGGACAAGCTAAGCAATTGCGAGAGTACGACAAACTCCTGTCCACAAAAGATCTGGAACTCAATACAGTTCAAGAGCAATTAACCCGTTTGTTCCACACTCTAGAATCATCCCATCAATCCGGTCAACGCCAGCAAATTTTGGTCGAAACCTTATCAGAACAGTTACAAAGCTCTCAGGATCAAGTTGCCAGACTCGAACAGGACTATTCCCAAACCCAGCAGCGCTACAACGAACAATCTCATCAGCTGGTGCAATTGAAAGATACCTGTCGAGAACTTAGAACCCGTCTATACCGACAACAACAGCAAACCTTGCAATTTAAGGTAGCCTTAGAAAAGTGTCTGGAAATGCCTGCCTCTGAGAGTTCTGTAGTACAACAGCAAGAGAGTCGGAGCATCATTGCTCAGCAATCTCTGCTACAAAAAGCCCAGCCAATTAGACCCTGGTCTGCTGACCCAGAGTTATTTGCAGAAGAATTTATTTTCAACAGTACTGGTAATTCTCCTTCCCAGTCTGAATCTACCACAGAAGCGTTATCGGTTGACAGCAGCCAACCTAACCAAACTGATCCGATATCCCCAGCAGATGCTTCGGCATTAGGTGAAACTCAGGGAATATCCCCTGAAAATGTCACAGCCAAAGAATTAGAAATAGCACAACAGTTAATTGAGCAAATGTCTGCGCTGGCAGAGGAATTTGGGTTGTCCGAGTTGCCATCAGAGTGGGCTGATACCAAAGTCGATGGCACATCAGAACTAGAAACCACACTCTTAACCACTAACTTAGATGAATCTGACCAAACCGTTGTATTGGTTAGTGAGCCTGAGGAAACCATTAGGTCAGAGCATACTCAGACTTTGGAGCCTGAAGCACATCCATCGAGTCAGGAATTGCCAGAAGATATCATAGAGGATCAGTCACAGTCAAATCAAACCAATGACCTATTTCCGTCTCAGGGTCAGTCGCCATCACCAGTACTCTATCCCCTACGTCCCTCCAAAGGTCGCAAATCCTTAGCGTCTATTGAATTACCAAGGTTTCCCCGTTATCGCTCTTCCTGAGACTGACCCATAGATTAGGTTCGATGACACAAGAGTTTCACATACTGATATATTAAAGAATTTAAAGTTCTGTAACCTCTGGCGCAAGACTATCAAAACCCTGCGGTAAACTAGCCCTTGATCCTTAAAATTCCCTGTCGTTTGCCTGAAACGCCCAAAGATCGAACCTAGGCAAAGATAATCCTGGTGGAATCATCGGGAATATCCCCAATTTTCCCAAGGAGACAGGTAAGCGGTTTTTCCGCAATGTCCGATAAAAAAATGTAGGAGTTCTTAAATCAATGTCTCATAGCGTTAAAATTTACGATACCTGTATTGGTTGCACCCAATGTGTTCGGGCTTGCCCTCTAGATGTATTGGAGATGGTTCCCTGGGATGGCTGTAAAGCTGGTCAGATTGCCTCTTCTCCTCGTACAGAAGACTGTATTGGTTGCAAACGATGCGAAACTGCTTGTCCTACTGACTTCTTGAGCATCCGGGTTTACCTGGGAGCTGAAACAACTCGCAGCATGGGCTTGGCTTACTAAGCATTAACCTAGCAATCTATCCAATGTTGACGGTTGACCGTTGATGGTCAACCGTTGACGGTCAACCGTCAACACAGGACACTCCACTCTTACCATGGCTATAGTTTGAGTATTATGCTTACTTACTAAACTCAACACTATGTGTGGAATTGTCGGCTATATCGGTCCGCAAATCGCTACAGAAATTTTAATGGCAGGATTAGAGAAACTCGAATATCGAGGCTATGATTCTGCTGGAATTGCTACAGTTTCGGAAGGTGAGGTTCATTGTGTACGTGCTAAGGGAAAATTGCACAATTTGCGCGAAAAACTGGTACAAATCGAAAACCAGGCACGTATTGGCATTGGACACACCCGCTGGGCAACCCATGGTAAACCGGAAGAGTATAATGCTCACCCCCACATGGATATGGCAATGCGGGTGGCAGTGGTACAAAATGGCATTGTTGAAAACTACCGGGAATTGCGGGAAGAATTAATCCAGCGCGGACATGAATTCCGCTCCGATACCGATACGGAAGTTATTCCCCATCTAATTGCTGAGTGTTTACAGCAAAATTCTGATTCTTCCTCTTCCTTCTTCTCTCCTTTCTTAGAAGCAGTGCGGCAAACGGTGAATCGATTAGAGGGAGCTTTTGCCCTAGCTATCCTTTGTGCTGACTATCCTGATGAATTGATTGGAGTGCGGCAACAGGCTCCTCTGATTATTGGGTTTGGTCAAGGGGAATTTTTCTTTGGCTCAGATACCCCAGCATTGTTACCCCATACCAGGGCAGTATTGAACTTAGACAATGGGGAAATCGCACGGTTAACTCCCCTAGGCGCAGAAGTTTATGACTTTGAGGGTCGTCGGTTGAATAAGTTCCCCCGTACCCTCAGTTGGAATCCCTTTCAAGTGGAAAAGCAAGGATTCCGACACTTTATGCTTAAGGAAATTTATGAGCAACCAGGGGTAGTGCGCAACTGTTTCGAGCGGTATCTCAATAGTAATTGGCATGCTAATCCTACACAGACAGAGGCAGACCTGGCTAATTCCCCAGTTCAGTTAGGCATACCGGAGTCACTGTATGAGGATGTAGAACAGATTCAGATTCTGGCGTGTGGGACTAGTTGGCACGCTAGTTTGGTGGGTAAATATTTGTTGGAGCAGTTGGCAGGAATTCCCACCATGGTGCAGTATGCATCTGAGTTTCGTTATGCACCAGGTCCGTTAACTAAGAATACCCTAACCATTGGGGTAACTCAGTCTGGGGAAACTGCTGATACCCTAGCAGCACTGGAGATGGAAAAACACCGTCGCAGTGGATTAGACCCTCTGTATAAGCCCCGACTGCTGGGAATTACGAATCGACCAGAAAGTTCTTTGGCTCAGTTGGTGCCTGATGTGATTGATACCCAGGCAGGGATTGAAATTGGGGTGGCGGCTACTAAAACCTTTGTGACCCAGTTAGTGGCATTTTATTGTCTAGCCCTAGAGTTAGCCTATCGACGTAATACTCTCGCCCCTGAAAAAATCCAAGCAATTATGGCAGACTTGCGGCAATTGCCTACTCAGATTGAGCAGGTGCTGGAAAGTCAAGAAAAGTATATTGAAGAATTAGCCCATGACTTTGCGGAAACCCAAGACTTTATCTTTGTAGGACGGGGGATTAATTTTCCGATTGCTTTAGAAGGGGCGCTGAAACTTAAGGAAATTAGTTATATTCACGCTGAAGGCTACCCAGCTGGGGAAATGAAGCATGGTCCGATTGCTCTGCTGGATGCTAAGGTGCCTGTGGTTGCGATCGCAATGCCTGGTACTGTCTATGAGAAGGTAATTTCTAATGCTCAGGAAGCTAAGGCTCGGGATGCTCGGTTGATTGGGGTGACACCGAGCAATGGCAAAGAGGCGATGGATATCTTTGATGATTTGTTGCCTGTACCAGAAGTGGAGGAGTTGCTTTCACCCATTCTGGCAGTGATTCCGTTGCAGTTGTTAGCGTATCACATTGCGGCAAGGCGAGGCTTGGATGTGGATCAGCCTAGGAATTTGGCTAAGTCGGTGACTGTGGAATAGATTTTTTGTTGACTGCTCAACGGTGTTGCTTAAACCCATCGACTAGTTAGCATTTGTCAATGCGATCGCATTTTGTGTAGGCATTTTGCGATCGCACTCCCTCCCTCAAATTAACCAAATTAGGACTTGCCCATCACGTCGGTACAGTTGAGGAAAAACTATGACCGTTACGATACCCATCAAAGCGATCCAACTCACACCCGGTAGTGCTATCACTATAGATAACCTTAAATGGCAAGACTTTGAAACAATTCTTGACGAACTTGGGGAAAAGCGACGAGTTCGGCTGACCTACTATCAAGGAAATTTAGAAATCATGTCTCCCCTTGCCATTCACGAAAGACCCCACCGGATTATTGCCGATATTATTAAAGCCATATTAGACCTACAGGAGCGTGACTGGGAAGATTTTGGTTCAACTACCTTTAAACGTCCTGAAATTGCTGGTGTTGAACCGGATACCTGTCTGTATATTCAGAATGCTCCTCAAATGCGAGGCTGTACTCACATTGACTTAGACATTTATCCACCGCCAGACTTAGCTATAGAATCTGATGTTACTTCAAAAACAACTCTTGAGGTTTATGCAGCTATTGGTGTTCCTGAAGTATGGATTTATAGTAAACAACAACTTAAACTTTACATCATCAAAGATGGAAATTATCAAGAAACGTCGCTCAGTCCAACCTTTCCTAATTTATCCTTAACTACACAGATTCCTAAACTCGTAGAACAGGCAATTAATCAAGGAACAAGCAGAATGTTACGGGAATTAAAAAGTCAATTTTTTAATTCCAAATAGGTCTTACTTATTGCTAAGCAATTCCATCACCCCCCCCCACCTGCCATCCTTTATATCCGTTACCCACTATTGCCAATTATTCCTCAGGCACACAAGTCCCAACTAAACAAGCTCGATCCAAATTAACACCACTCAAAGAAGCTCCATCCATCTCAGCACAAAGCAAATTCGCACCACTGAGATTACTACCAGATAAATTAGCTCCACGCAGATCAGCTTCTTCCAGATTTGCTTGACTTAAGGTTGCCCCTTGTAAATCTGCCTGAGACAAATCCGCTCCCTTCAAATTGGCACTATTAAGATTAGCTCCTCGCAAATCTGCCCCTCGCAAATCTACCCCTTGCAAATTCACCCCCATCAAATTGGCACCACTTAAAAAAGCACCGGTAAAGCAAGTCTGACTCAACTTAGCCCCCATCAAATTAGCGCCTCGGAGATTACCACCCCGTAAGTCCGCACCACTCAAATCCGCCTGCATTAAGTTAGCACCAAGCAAATTCGCCCGCAAGTCAGCAGATTCCAGTTTGGCACCGATTAAGTTAGCACCATCGAGACGAGCACCATTCAAATTAGAGCCAGAAAAATTCACCCCCACAAGTGTTGCACCAGCAAGATTAATTTTTTCCAATTGGCTACCGGAAAGATCCTCATCTTCCAAATCGGCTCCTGGCAGTTGCTTTACTTTCCCCGCCCGAATTGCTTCAATCTCCATCAACTAGCTAACCTTGAACTGTTCATCCTTCACCCTACCCTACACCAGACCCCTGGGCAAGAACAACCTTGAACTGTTCAACCTTGGCCAAAAGGCTACGCAATCGCGTTCAACCCTCTAAGCTTGAACTGTTCAACCTTGGCCAAAAGGCCACGCAATCGCGTTCAACCCTCTAACCTTCAACCCTCTAACCTTGGCCTTTGGCCACGCTACGCGAACATCCTTCAACCCTCTAACCTTGGCCTTTGGCCACGCTACGCGAACAACCTTTAACCCAATAACCTTTAACCCAATAACCTTCATCCTTCAACCGTTACTCTTTCCTCAGATAAGGAATCAAGCAACCACATCCCTGAAGCAATTTTAGGCTGATTAGCCTGCAAACTCATACCCTGCTGCATTCCCATCACTATCAGTCCCAGGGTTTCCACTAGTTTAGGGTCAAAGGCTTTCCCTGACAATTCCTGACAGCTTCTTAGGGCAACAGACAGAGCATCGTCCTGAGATTTATAGGTATTGAGTTGCTGCTGAAAATAAGCGATCAGCCTCAAAATCCTCGATTCTAAGGGAATGTTATCGTAAGCTAAGCCATCCGGTTGTCCTGAACCATCCCAGGATTCGGTTTGGTGGGTAATAATGTTAGCGACAGCCTGCAATCGAGGCATAATCCGTAACACCGATCCCCTCGGAAGAGATTCCTGCTTCTCGATCACCTCTTTCTGAGCAGCTGACTTAGGGGGTAGTTCTATCTTGACCCCCTGCAAGGGAGATAGACGGTGCAAGAGTGCTGCCAGACTTAAACGTTTGAGTTGCCATGCTGGTAAATCCAGCAACTGCCCGATAGTTTCAGACAAGGTTTTTACCTCAGCGCCAGCGTTAGGATTGATAGCATCCGCTTGGTCAATTAGCTGAGCCATACGCAAGAAAGCCTGCATTTCATTAGAAACGAGGTTATCGTCTAACACCTGAGCTTGGCTAGGTGAGGTATGGGGCGGTAACTCTTGTTGACCCTTCTGAAGATAGTTCACTACCCGATTCACCACTGCCCCAAGAGGTGCGACCCGTGGCTTAGTGCTGTGGATAATCTGTTGAAGTTGTGCAGTTAAGCTGGCTTGCAAGTCTGGGTTATAGTTACCAATGTGAGCGATCGCAAACTCCACGGTCTCCTTGACCAAGTCTGGCTCAAATGTCCAGAATCCGTAGAATTTGCGCTCTCGATCCTGCTCTGGCAAGCCTTGAGTGCCATAATCCGACTCAGATAATTCTTGACATAACACCATTGCTGTGTATGTCTCGGAAATAATAATCAAGTGCCACTCTTGAGCGACAGGATCGGAGGACTCTAAACTAACTAGGGCAACATTCGATCGCTGACTGGTGGGATGTTCAGCAAAGCCAGCATCCGGTGCGGCTAGGATTACCACCTGAGATGATTTTACCGCTATATCACCATAGCGTTCAGCTTCCTCAAGATACCATTGGCCCCGCTGGAAGGCCGTAATCATTAGTGGAGCACTTTCAGACTCTAGGATAAAGTCTTCTAGGGCATGGCACAGCGATACTAAGGTATTTTTGTAATAAACTCCAAAGCTTAAAGGTTTTTTGGTGCCGCGATGGGCTTGTTCTAGTTTTTGTAATATCGAACCTGAGCGCATGGTTACTAAAAAATTGTTAATTAAATTTTGTTATTTAAACTTGTTAATTTAATTTGGCCATTATCCCGTTCTAGTTACTTAAACTTACTAGTTTTTTTTCTTGGTATTTATTTTGTACTATTGGGGCAGTTAGGGCTGCTTCTAATGGAGCAACTCCTAGTCTTTCTTCAAGGATTTTCATCACTTCACGCCCAAAATCATTAGAATTTTGCCGCCAAGCTTCTAGACAAACTTTACCAAAGAAAGACCCTAGGGGTTCGGGATTCCATAGGAGTTTCTTGGCTGTCCAGGGCATCAAACTCATGGGATCATAGTCCCGGTTGAGGATAGTTTTGTCAAAGGCGTACTGTTCTAAATGGGTATGGGGTTGTAGACCAATGAAGAAAATGGCTGGTTCAACTTTATCCCTACCAAATATTTGCTCTAGTTCCCGGTGATAGGCAATAGTCTGACGAATGGTATCAAAGGTTTCATCGATCACATTGAAAGAATAGTTGACGGAAACTAGGTCATTGAAGCCAGCTGCTTTTAAATCACGACAGTTTTGCAGTACGGTGCGTAGGTTATAGCCCATGCGCATTTTCCGCACCAGTTCCTGAGAACCACTGGTAATTCCGATTTCAAAGTAATTCATCCCGGTTTTTACCATCAGGTCGCATAATTCTGGGGTAAGATTGTCTGCCCGAATGTATGCTGCCCAGTTAATGTCGCTCATGCCAGCATCAAGGATTTTCTGCAACAGTTCAACGGCATCACCAATGAATTTTTTGGCAGGAATGAACTGAGCATCAGTGAACCAGAATTTGCGGATGCCTCGGTCATAGAGTTGGCGCATTTCTGCGACCACTTCATCTGCCGGGTTAATCCGTACCTGTTTGCCTTCTACAACGGTATAGATACAGTAGCAGCAGTTATGGGGACACCCACGCTTGGTTTGAACTCCAATGTAAAAGTCGTTCTGTTGGAAGTAATAATCAAACCTGGGCCAGATGGTTTGAATATAGTCGTAGTTGCAAGCAATTTTTTCAATGGGAGTGGGAGACTCATGGATCATGCGATCGCGTGGCTTAGCTTGCCCTACCACATAACACCGTTGATCATCGAACTCCTGACCCTGGAGAATTTTCGTGAGTAAGGTTTCCCCTTCTCCAACGGAAACGATGCTTCCAGTTGGCAGTTTATTTTCCAACTGCTCATAGAATACACTAACTGCTCCACCCCCCACAATCAGGCGAGCGTCTGGGTTATATCGTTTAGCTCGTTTGAGTCCTTGTTTGATTAACCCCAAGTTCCCCCACAGTTCCCCATAGTAAGACGCCGCTAAACGCAGACCCCCCAGCGCTCCCCGTAATTTCACGAAGGGATTGCCAGCATAGTAAAACTCAAAGGCATTTTGGAGCGGGTTACCACCCCTACCACCCACTGGAGCATAGATTTGAATGTCGCGCCAGGAAAATACCAACAGGGTTGGTTTAAACTGGTCTATTTCAGTATCCAAGGCCCTGGCAAAGTCTAGGGGAGGTACAGTTCCCAAGTCAAAAATGCGCTGTTCTACACCTGGGAACTGTTTATGAACATGGTCAGCTAAATAAACCACCCCGATCGGAAAGATTGGATTACACGGAAGGCGAACATATAGTATTTTCTGTTCCATTGGTAACTGTTTATAGTAATGATTTTTGGTTATTATAAGTTTTTTTTATCAGGAAGCTTAGTTTGGGTTATTCTTGACCAATTCCGTTACCGTAGCGTGGCCAAAAGGCCAATGAAGCTCAAGATTTCAAGGCAGATCCATACCTAGAGTTATACACAGATTCATGTACCGCCGTTTTCTCTACTTTGAGACTACGGCGGGCAGAACCTACCAAGGGTGGGCAAGAATTATGAAATTGGTGTTTACATATCTTTACTTTAGCAAAATTAGGGATTTACCTCAACCTTATGGTATTTTTGTGTATAGGGATCAAAAATAAGCATCAAGTCATCTAATAGCGTAAAGTACTATAATAGGCTTTATACAGTGAGCATTAGACCTGAGTTATGCTGAATATCGCAAAAAAAAGCGAATAATCCTAAATAATACCAATAATTAGCAGAGCGACGCTGTTTGGTCGGTGAGCGGCTGAGTTGAACTTCAATGATTAGTAGCCGTGTTTACAACTCGCCGGGATCATAAATGCTACCTTGGTGTTTGTAATAAATTAATCTTTAGAGAATAAATACAGCCGTTATGACACAAATTTTTGATCCTGTTCCTTCAGATAGCCAGGATTCACTTCTGTGCTGCTATGTGAATGCCACTAGCCAGATCCAGATTGCTAGAATAACTAATATACCTAACTGGTACTTTGAAAGAGTTGTTTTCCCAGGGCAGCGCTTAGTTTTTGAAGCACCGCCACAGGCTCTTCTAGAAATACATACAGGGATGATGGCAAGTTCTATTCTCTCAGATACCATCCCTTGTCACCGCTTATTGGTTAGCCAAAGTGGTAATGCTTATGGCTATGCTGTTTCCGCCCAATCAGCCGAACCTGCTGATATCAAACCACATCCAGAAACAGTTGATACTCCAAGAGTGTTACCTGAAAAATTGCCTAGGCTGGTTAGCGCGGTTTAGCTGTCCGGCAAAATTCATCCCACACCTAATGCTGCGCATTAGGTGTGGGATGAATTTTGCACAGGGTATGCATGGAAT
>NZ_CEYLVT010000082.1:0-28682 GCF_982860115.1 Moorena sp. | reverse complement strand
GATTCCCGATTCCCCTCCTGGGAGGGGTTAGGGGTGGGTTCCGATTCCCGATTCCACACTTGCGGCTTATAACCTAAAATCCTCTGGATAAATTGGTATGTTTAACTTGCGAAACTCCGTCCGTGTGGCTGCCAATACCAATTCCATGGTTACGGGGGTACCTGCCTGGGCTGCTAAAAAAGCTGCATTGAGAGCAATATTATTAATACTACCACCGGCAAGATTAAATCGCCCCAAACGGTCATAATCTAATTCTTCTAAAGGTGTTTCCTCTGGAAAAACGTTCTGCCACATCAGCTTACGTTGCAACCGACCAGGGAAGGGAAACTCAATTATAAACCGCAGTCGCCGTAGAAATGCTTGATCTAAAGCACTCTTCATATTGGTTGCTAAAATTGCCAATCCCCGATAAGATTCTATCCGCTGTAATAGATAATTAATCTCTATATTGGCATAGCGGTCATGACTGTCTTTTACTTCACTACGTTTACCAAATAGAGCATCTGCTTCATCGAAAAATAACATTGCTCCACCATCTTCCGCAGCATCAAATAAACGTCGCAGGTTTTTCTCTGTTTCGCCGATATATTTACTTACCACGGCTGACAGGTCAATGCGGTAAAGATTTAGTTGTAAATTATTCGCTATCACTTCCGCTGCCATGGTCTTTCCGGTCCCACTTTCCCCAGCAAACAAGGCACTGATTCCCATTCCCCGATTCATCCGTCGTTGAAATCCCCAATTTTCATAGACTTTACGACGTTGGTTAACTTGGTCAGCAATTTGATGGAGCAAGCCCATTTCTTCTTTTGGTAAAACTAGATCATCCCAAGTGGCTTTGGTATCGATGGGAGTCGCCAGGTTATCCAATTGCGGACGAGTGCTAAGTAAACAAGCATGCCAAAGACGAGTATGGCATTCGACCTTATCTGTTATCTTTTCATCCAGTGCTAATCGGGCATTCTGCTCAATAGTTGAGAGGTTAAGATTAAACTGACTGGCTAAAAGGGAGGGACTTTCTGTTAAGCCAGCATCACCAAGACAGTTGCTCCAAGCTGCTTGTTGTTCTGGGGCGGTAGGTTTGGTAATATCAACGGTAACACTGGCTCTAGTTAAATGCGATCGCGCTTCGTGGGTATCGAGAAACAACAAACTGTGGTACCGTGATAAAAAGCGGTGGAGTGGTGAAGCGGAACCAGTAGTTGCGGATTTTTCCTGTTCCTGGGCATCGAGGTAAAGCACCACTGGCATCAGAATACTTTCCCTCTCCCACAATCGCAAGAAAGTTTCCAATTCTGCGGCTGGGGTCGGTAGTAACCCAGAGGGTAAGCGATACAGTTGCAAACCAAGAGCGCTAGCGGTATGACCAGCAATTAGCTCCTTACTAGGACTATCTGTACCCAATAACTGAATGATGGGTAAATGGGGTGCAGAGCTTGCTTGTTTGAGATTGTTGATAATTTTTTTAACAATAGTTTCCTGAGAAGGAGGTAGGTTACCTGTGGGGGGGTCCACGGTCATTACTAAGGTTGCCAGTCGGTCATCTAAGTAATTTAAGCCTTTGAGGTAATTGACAATTCGCTCATCAGCTCGCAATGCACTAGTAATTAAAGGTTGATATCCTACC
Source organism: Moorena sp. (assembly GCF_982860115.1). NCBI lineage: Bacteria > Bacillati > Cyanobacteriota > Cyanophyceae > Coleofasciculales > Coleofasciculaceae > Moorena > Moorena sp. Next base: position 27,055 of record NZ_CEYLVT010000082.1, on the reverse strand, counting down.
TGGTTAATTTCAATCAATCGCCAATAACGCAGGGGACGTTCCGGTGAAACTACATCCCAAGCCGGTTGGTCAAACAGGGAAAGCGCTAAAGCAAAGGTGGGATAGGGACGTTGTTCATCGTTTTGAGCCAAAGCACATAAACCAGCAATCCTGGTATCCAGTTCCATCCCCGCACACAACAGCAACACCCCTTGTTCAAAAGGGGAAAGTCCAAACCGGCGACTTAAATACACCAAGGCCGGGTATGGCTCTATGGCTGCAACGGTTTCCATTGCACCATAAGCTTGCTCTATGTCTGTCTCTATGACTTCTTTCCCCGCCAGCTGTTGTAAACGCAGACGCAGCCAATCCAGTGCCTTGGCTAAGTAGCTCTCATTACGGTCTAACCAGTAGTCTCCCCGACTCATGATCGTGATCTAAGGGTGAATTACTCATACAGCATGACTCAAAACTTATTTTTTTTGGAATTCAGGTCAGTGTAGACAATTTTGAGAAATTTTTCGGGACTGAGATACCCTTTTCCCCAGGTGGCATCGAAATCAGCAGTAGGCTTGGAGCACTAGAGACATCATTGAAAGGATAGATGCCATTGAAGTAGAGTGACCAATAATAGTAAACATCAACTAATTAATTCATTAGGGATGAATTAATTAGTTGCTCAAAACCTTGTTGTTTTGTGGTATAATTTAGTTTATGAAAAATAATTTTAGAAATGATTCAGCAACGGTTACATTGTGAATCATTTCTGATTGCCATTCGGTTCCAATTCGGGTAAAACTATTGGCTAAAACTAGACTATTTGGTAAAACTAGTTAGCGTTAAGTCAAACTTTCTTCCTCCTCCTCGTAGCTACTTTCCTCTACCCCCATCAGTTCAGAGATTTCTACGTCATCACCTAGGGGATTTTCTTCCTCTAAAATCTCCCGTGGGATCAGGCGATTATTAGACTCTAACCAATCTAAAAGGGAAGTTTCTTGCTTAAGGGGAATTACCTCAGCGAGTTGATCACGATGTAGTTCACGTAGAGCAGGATTGTACATAGGCTTCTTCAGCTAATATGGACGAGGTGAAAACCTTTAACTTTGAGTCTAGCAGTCAGCTAGAGGAAATTTTATGATTGGCAAGGCGGAACTCTTAGAAGCGATCGCAGGAAAGAATCGTGGTCTATTAGCAAGCAAAACCGATAAAACAGCAATACTTGCAGCAGTTACCCAACTGGAAGGGAGAAACCCCACCCCTCGACCCCTTGAGGCACCAGACTTGCTAGATGGTAACTGGCGTCTGCTATATACCACGAGTCAAGAACTTTTGAATCTTGACGGATTTCCCTTGGTACAACTGGGTCAAATCTACCAATGTGTTCGTACCTCAGATACTAAAATTTACAACATCGCTGAATTATCTGGTATTCCTTATCTCGAAGGTGTTGTCAGTGTTTGTGCTAGTTTCGAGCCAGTATCTCAATGCCGGGTTAATGTTAGGTTCGAGAGGTCTATCATTGGTCTACAAAGCTTGCTGAGCTATAGCTCTGCCAATGATTTCATTGAGCAAATCGAAGCTGGCAAAACGTTCCCAGCTATTGACTTTCCCATCAATAGCGACAACCAAGAGGGTTGGTTAGAGATAACCTATCTTGACAATGACCTGCGCATTGGACGGGGGAATCAGGGGAGTTTGTTTGTGTTAACCAAGAAATAAGTAGAGAGTAGAGAGTAGGGAGTAGGGAGTAGGGAGTAGGGAGTAGGGAGTACTCACAGGGGTAGGTTTTTTACATTTCGGTAAAACATGGGACGACTCAGAGGAAGAGGAAAAGAAAAACAACGAACAAATGATGATTTTAACGACAAATTAAGTATATTGTCTTGATGCAATAGCGAGTGGGGGAAACCCCCTGTTCCCTTGCTGCATCGCTTGTCTGTACCCCCACACCCTACACCCTACACCCTACACCCTACACCCCACACCTGACGTCTTTGTAAAAAACATACCCTTGAAAGAGTAGGGAGTAGGGGTTGGGAAAATTGACTGTACCTCATAACTATGATCAAGGCTATATTTGTTCCCTAACCCTCAACAAACAACTGTCAACAAACAACTGTCAACAAACAACTGTCAACAGTTATCATGTATTAGTAACCAGCCTCTTCTTCGTATTCTGGAGCTTTCTTTTTCTCAGGAATGTTGACTCGCGGTGCTTTGTAAGGCTCTGGGGAGCGGTCATCATCCCAGGCATCACCCTCGACTTCGTACTTGTCATAGTCCTGGGTGTTAGTTTTACCATAGTTTGGCTCAGGTGAGCTATAGACTGGCTGCTCGTAGCGCACTGGCTGAGGGGACTCTTCCCGTTCATCGCTCCAGTTATCTTCTTCTAATCTGGCTTCGACATACTTCTTCGGGACTGGTGCTTCTCGTCTGATCGGCTCTAGTTCTGGCTCTTGCCAATCGTCATCCCAGGCATCTTGAGCTCGGTTGGCATTCTCTACTGTCTGAGAGATGGGAGTACGTATTGGAATCCCGGTTCCCAGTTGATTTTCTGGTCTAGCCGTTGGAGTATAGTAGGGGTCTTCTGTGTCCTTTTCCCAAGGGGGTCTGCCAACCCCCATACGTTCTAATACCCCGACGGTTAACTGGACCAGATGCTCTTGAGCTTCCTCAAATACAATTAATCGGTCTGGACCACTGCTGACAATTTCATCAATGGGTAGCTCATAAGTACTAATAACCTGGTCGGGTATTTGGGGCAACCCTATCGATGCAATGATTAAGGCGGAAACGGTGCCATCTTCTACATTGAACTTGAAGCCTCTAACCCGACCTAAGAGTTCACCGGTTTCGGTGATCACTTCGCTGTTAATCAGGGTACTATAGGCATCGACATCAATATCTTCGATAACGTCTTGATCATCTACCAGGATGACATCACCAAATTGTCGAATGCTGCTCAGGAGCATGTACTTTGGCATACCGGCTACTGCCAGGAGGTTGTCTCGCAGACCCAGTGCCACAACCTGGCGTCTGTCTATATCTACCAAGAGCTCCTTGACGACTCCGAGGCGTTTGCCATTGTCACGGGTAATTACCTGAGTATTTAAGATATCGGAGCGTGGACGAATTTGTTCCGTTGTCATTATATCTCGCTTTTCCTGAGCTATACTCCTGATGGATTAAAAATAAATAATACGTGAGCATTAATTACGTGAGCATTCAGCTATCAGCTATCAGCTTTCAGCTAAGGTAATCCCACCCTGATAGTTAATCAACAGACTACAGAGGTTATATATAACCTCTGAGCATCGGTTTTTTTCCTACATAACCCCCTTCGGACGAGGGGTTCCTGGGTCGGTTCTCTCCAAAATCAATCATGAATAGCTTATAGCTGATCAGCCTTGGGCTTAATGCTTACAATAATACTGGATTTGATGAATGGGATTTTATCTAGTTAACCGTACTTTTGGGTGATAGTTTTAAACCCAATACTTGAGTGTATGCTCCCCTGGCTTGGGTAACACCAATGGTGCGTTGAGCAGACTCAATCATAGGACGGCGTAAGCTCACTACAATAAATTGCGCAAGTTTAGCCTGTTGTTTGATCATTTTAGCTAATCGCTGGACATTTGCCCCGTCCAAAAACATATCGACTTCATCAAAAGCATAAAATGGCGAGGGACGGTAGCGTTGTAGGGCAAAGATAAAGCTAAGGGCTGTGAGGGATTTTTCTCCTCCTGACATAGATGCTAGCCGCCGCACCGGTTTACCTTTGGGGTGTGCCACCAGGTTTAGTCCACCGCTAAAGGGGTCCTCTGGATCATCGAGTTGTAAATAACCATCCCCATCGGACAGTTCAGCAAAGATGGCTTGGAAATTTTCATTGACGGCATCAAAGGCTTCTTTGAAAGCACGGTATCTCAAGGTGGTAAAGTTTTCTATCCTTAGCAACAGTTCAGTACGTTCACCAGCTATGGTTTCGAGTTTCTCAGACAGTTCTTGGAGGCGAGCTTGAGTTCGGTCATATTCTTCTAAGGCCAGCATATTCACGGGTTCCATAGCCTGTAGACGTTTCTGTCCGTTGCGCAGTTCCTTTTGTAGTTGTTCTAGTTGAGCAGCTAGGGAGTCAACGGCAATTCCCTCTGAGCTTTTTTTGTCACTAGAGGGGGAATTTTTATTGACAATTGGAGGTATTTCTGGTATAGGGTCTGGTAATTCAGCTGCTTGGTCTTGGAGTTGAGTTTGGAGACTAGCAAGTTTTTCTGCTCTAGCAGACTGGGTTTCTTGAAGTTTTTGGTGTTGCCAAGAGGTTTCTTGGTGTTGTTGGCGCAGTTTTTGTAGGTGTTGCTCGGTGCGATCGCGTTTTTGTTTCTCTTGCCCCAATTTCTCCTCTAACTGGCGTAAGGCAACTGTCGTTTCGGTAATTTGCTTGGTGAGTGTTTCTAACTGAGTGTTAATTGCTGATTGCTGCTGTTGCCAAGATTCGATTTGGGTTTGATAGTCTGCTATTTTCCGGTGGCCTTCGGTCAGTTGATCCCTCAGGCGCTGTTGCTGATTCTCCTTCTGTTGTAGTTGTTTCTCGGTATTTCTCAAGACTTGTTCACACTCGCGCAACTGAGCTTCTTCGGTTTTAATGGTGTTCTGAATCTGTTGCCACTCGTTATGAGTTTGAGACTCCTCCAGTTGAGCCAGTTGTTGCCGTAAGTCAGCAAGTTGGGATTCTTGTTGGGGTAACTCTATGGCTATGGTCTCTAGCCGTTGAGTAGCGGCGGAGAGTTCTTGGTTGTTTTTAGCCAGAAGCGATCGCATTTGGGCTTGATTGGTCTGAGATTGCTCAATCTCCCTTTGTAACTGTTCCAAACGTAATTTGGTTTCCGAGTGTTTTGCCCTAGTTTCTGTCAATTCCTGGGTAATTTGTTTGATCGAGGCAGATTCGGTAGTAATCAATCCCTCGCAATGGTGTAGAATCTGTTCAATTTCCGCTAACCGGGTTCGCAAGCTACGGATTTCAGAGGACTCCATAGTGTCACTGGTACCAAAGTGCAATCCCGAACGGTGACTGGTGCTACCACCAGTCATGGCACCGCTTATTTCCAAGATTTCCCCATCTAGGGTAACGATGCGGTGTTTACCCAAGTAGGTACGGGCATCATTGAGAGTTTCAAAGACTACTGTAGAGCCAAATACATAGGCAAAGACTTTTTGGTAACGGGGGTCGCAATCAATTAGCCTAATGGCGTAGTCAACAAAGCCCTTAGCATACCGTAGCACAACCGTTTCTGTAAATTGCCTAGGTTGGATTTTGGTAAGAGGTAAGAAGGTGGCTCTGCCAGCGCGTTTTTGTTTGAGGAGTTCGATCCCAGCCGCTGCTACACTATCATCTTCTACCACTAAATTACCAAGGCGTGCGCCAGCAGCAATTTCTAAGGCTAGCTGATAGCGCGGTTCAACTCTACCCAATTGGGCAACTAATCCACACACTCCTACTAGACTACTTTCTAGGATAACTTTAGTAGCATAAGTCCCTTGGGCTTCTTGTTGAGCTTGGGCTTGGGCTTCTAGTTTATCGAGTTGCCGTTGTTTTTGCCGTTGTTCCCCCAGTAGGCGAGTTTGGGTTTGTTGTTGGACTTGTAGTTGTTGTTCGGTATTCCCTAAGGATTGGGCGAGAGACTGGACTTGTTGGGAATAAGTGCTTAATTGGGTCTCTAATGCCACAGCTTGGGTTTGCTTGGTGGCGATTTCTGGTTCTAAGGTTTGCAGTTGCTGGGTTTGGTCTTCGATTTGCCGATTTAGCTGATTCTGACGCTCTTGGAGTTGAGCTTGCTCCGTGCGTTGGGGGTTGATGGTTTTGAGTAGGGTGTCGATCTGCTTGGTGAGGGTGGTTTGTTGTTGTACCCAGGCCTCACTAGCCGCTGCGATCGCATTGGCTTGTTCTCGGCTTTGGTTGAGAGCAGCTTGGGCCTCATCCCGTGCCACTTGTAAGGAGGTTTTAGACAAGCTCTCTAGATCATTTTTTTCTGCGATCAACTGTTGCAGGGTTTGCTCGACTTGTTCAATTGTCTCTTGTGTGCGTTGGAGATTAACAGCAGCATTTTGTAGGTTCTCAGTTAATTCCTGCTGTCGGGTTTGTAATTGACGTTGTTCGGCTTGTTGAGTGGCAAGAGTGGATGCGATCGCAATTTGTTCTTCTTCTCCTAAAGCTTTGACCCGAGCATTGAGTTGGTCAAGTTCAGTGGTAGTTTGGTTTATTTGTTCCTCTATGCTAGTAATTTGAGCAATAAGCTTGGCTTTTTTCGTATTAGCAGCATCAATCTGCTGTTGAAGTTGGGATACTTGCTTCTGGAGCAATCGCCATTTTAGAACAATTTCCCACTGTTGCTTTTGTTGGAGTTCAGCACGGAGTTTTTGATATTTCTCAGCTTTAGCACGGTCAGCAGCTAAGCGTTCCCGTTGAGCCGTCAGTTCTTGTTCAATAATTCGGCAACGTTCTTCTCGCTCTTTGACAGTGGCGAGGGTTTGTTTAGTTTGGGTAATTTTGCGGTCAAAGGCAGCAACTCCAGCTAATTCGTCAATAATCTCCCGCCTTTCTCGGGATTTCATTGAAATAATGCTAGTGACGTCTCCTTGCTGGACAACATTATAGCCTTCTGGGTAAACCCGCAAGCGATTGAGTTGTTCATGAAGTGCAGTAACAGTACAGGGTTCACCATTGATGTAGTACTGGGAACTGTAATTACCTTGTTTAGTGACTCGCAACCGTCGGGTGACACTCCATTCTAGATCCGTTGCAGGTTGGTCAGGAGTTGACGGTTGTTCGCTTAGGGTGGCCTTTTGGCCAAGGTTATTGGGTTGAAGGTTATTGGGTTGAAGGTTATTGGGTTGAAGGTTATTGGGTTGAAGGTTATTGGGTTGAAGGTTATCTGGTTGTTCGCGTAGCGTGGCCGAAAGGTCAAGGTTATCTGGTTGTTCGCGTAGCGTGGCCGAAAGGTCAAGGTCATTTTCTGAACCTTCAACCTGTAACGGTTCGTCTAACTTGCTAACCTGTAACGGTTCGTCCAACTTGCTAACCTGTAACGGTTCGTGTAACTCGTCATAGTTATTAAAGTCAGATAAGTCAAAGGTAACTGTGACACTCGCTTCGACAGTGCCTCGATGTTCTTTATTGTGGTTAACTAAATCAGGAAGGCGTTCAGCTCGCATTCCTTTGGAACTGGCGATACCAAGACAAAATAGAAGAGCATCAAGAATGTTGGATTTGCCTGACCCGTTTGGCCCAGAAATTACGGTAAATCCTTCCAGGAGCGGTATTTTTGTAGTGCCGCCGAAGGATTTGAACCGCGAGAGTTCCACTCGCTTGATGTGTACCATAGGCGTTTCATCGGTTGAGGTTAACCGGGTCGTCACACAGAGTGTGCGTAGTGAACACATTGCTGATCAGCGTAGCATGGGCAATAGCCAGATGGCGCAACGGATGGCTTAAAAGATGATGTAAATGGGTTAACAGATGGAACGGATGGCGGATGGAGGGAGGACAGTGTGGGGCTGCAATTAAAATGCTATATAATATATCAAAAAAAACTAATCAGCAATAACTAATGACTAGTGACTAATCACCAATGAGTTAATAACTAATAGCTTAACTATTAGTTCAGTATGTCATCGCCGTGAAACAAGCTATATAATCACTCCTTGAACCCATTGGTAATACTTGCGTCGTGATTGCAATCTATCCAGGCAGCTTCGATCCCATTACCCTAGGACACCTTGACATCATCCAGCGTGGCTGTAGACTCTTTGATAAGGTGATTGTCACGGTGCTGCGCAATCCCACTAAATCTCCCTTGTTCACAGTGCTTGAGCGAGTCGAGCAGATTCAACTTTGCACCCAACACTTACCTAATGTAGAAGTGGACAGTTTCACCGGTTTAACTGTGGAATATGCCAAACTGAAGAAAGCTCAAGTACTGTTGCGAGGGTTAAGGGTGCTTTCTGACTTTGAGAAGGAACTCCAGATGGCTCATACCAATCATACCCTCTGGGATGAAATCGAAACGGTTTTTCTCGCCACCTCTAACGAATATAGTTTCTTGAGTAGTAGCGTAGTCAAAGAGATTGCCAAATTTGGCGGCTCCGTCGATCATCTTGTCCCCCAACAGGTTGCCTTAGATATATACCGATGTTACGCCAAGAATCATCCCGGTACGACCCACCCGAGCCAAACAAACCCCCAAACCCGACTGAATCCTTTAATCCTGGATCAGGAGACATAGATATTCAGGGGCAATTTAACTATATCGAGGACATAATCTTCGATAGCCCCCACATCCCCTTTACCAGGCGCACCCTGATTGATGAAGAACTGTTGCTGGCTCAACTCGACTTGGTGCGGGAAAATTTGCCCTTAGCTTTTCAACAAGCTACTAGAATAATTGAAGAACACGATGCAATTATCCAGCAAGCTGAACAGTATGCTCAAGAAATCATTGAGACAGCTCAGCGGCGTGCTGAAATGATCTTAGATGAACTCGGTATTATTCAGCAAGCGGAACACGAAGCCCAACAAATCAGCCAACAAGTTCAAAAAGAGTGTGAGACGATGCACAAGCAAACGGCATCGGAGCTTGAGCAGATGCGCCGCAAAGCCCAGCAGGAACTGGAGCAAATGCGCCAAATGACCCTAGCTGAGTGTGAGGAAATTCAAAATGGGGCAGATGCCTACGCTGACGGAGTGCTCTACAATATTGAGCAGCACCTCAGTGACATGCTTAGAGTAATTCGCAACGGACGTCAGCAACTCAATGGTTCTGTTAAACCCCAAAACTCTGGCAAGAAAGACAATGGTAAGAAAGACAATGGTAAGAAAGACAATGGTAAGGGGGGTTCACGCTCACTTAAAATCCCATCGAAGTCAAAAAAAGGATGAACGATTAAGGATTAAGGATTAAATAATAAATATTTCATTTATAGGTTGTTAACCTTATTGGTTGTTAAAGGTTTTTAAAGAGCTGGCGGCAACATAAACCATGCACGGAGGAGCCGGTGATGGTGATCGTGTCATGTCCGGTTTTAAAGCCAAGTCTGGGGAGTTATCCCTCAAAAAACGCGATGCGCGAGCATTGAGCCGCTACGCGATTGACCGTAGGTCATGCTACGCGAACGCATTTTTGAGGGAAAATCAGTCTAAGACCTAATTTCGGATAACGCTCGATGTTTAACCCTTACCGCCATACACAAGAGTTAGAGCGACCTTTTTCCTTTGAGCGCCTGTATCGTCATCCTGGTTCTCTTAGTTCCTACGATCAAGGTGGTACTCGCAAACGAATTGGGATTATCGGTGGAGGAATTGCAGGACTTGTTAGTGCTTACGAACTGAGTCAACTCAACCATCAAGTTACTGTATTAGAAGCTGATTCTCGCCTCGGAGGAAGAATTAAGACTCATTATTTTAGTGATGGGACTTATGGGGAATTAGGCGCAATGCGAATTCCTACTAGTCATGGCTGCACATTACACTATATAGATAAGTTTAATTTACCAAAAAGACCTTTTATTAATTACAATCCCGCCGCTTTTTATTATCTACGGGGTAAAAAAACTCGTTTAGAGAGTTACCAACAGTTGTTTGGTATTTACAAGTTAACCTCTGATGAGCAACAAGACCCAGGGGAAATTTACGACCAGTTATTGGAAGAATTAATCGATTCTTTGACTGAAAAAGAGAAATGGGAGTTATTTGCGCCCACTTTTACCAGTGATCAAGTTAGAAAATGGGATACCCTAACGGTTACCGACTATTTTCGCAGTCATCTTTCTCCCGATGCTTTTGAGTTACTCGGTCATGCTACTGGAGCAATTCATTACGACAAAGTATCTCTGTTAAATGGTTTAATTGACTTCTTTGCTTGGCATCGAGTAGAACAATATGAGCTAATCGGAGGACTGGACACGTTAATTAAGGCTTTGGTTAAAAGCATATCAGGCATAATCCAGACTGAAGCCAGAGTAACAACTATAGAAATGACCGATAGAGGGGTTCGGCTTGTCTGGAATAAGCTGGATAAGCAACAAATCGCAGAATTTGACTATATTATCTGTACTATTCCTGCTACTGCTCTGGCTCAGATTAATTTTGAGCCTAGTTTACCTAGCCAACAACAGGAAGCGATTAACAATTTGGGGTATTGCAGTGCCAGTAAAACTCTATTACACTGTACCGCTCGTCCTTGGGAATTTGCCGATCATGTCTATGGGGGTGGTAGCTTTACGGATTTAAATTTTGAAAAGTGTTGGTATCCTTCTGATAATGCTCAATTAGACTCAACAAAGCTTGATCAACCTCATTTTGTTGCTAAAGATCAGGATATTTATTATCAGCCATCAGTATTAACTGCTGCTTATCGCTGGGAAGATAATTCTAGGAAATTTAGAACTTTAGAGGAAACAGCTAAAACCGATTTAACCTTAGACGAAGTTTCCCAACTGCATCCTGAGATTAAAGACTATACTGATGAGATTATTCATAGTATTTGGGATGAAGATAATCAGTCTGGTTCTGGTTCTTATGCCTATTTTGCTCCAGGGGATCGGGAGAACTATCAACCATTACTCGGTCAAGTTTATCCAGTAGATAATCCCCGTGTTTTCTTTGCAGGGGAACACTTGGCAATTAATCATGCTTCAGTTCAAGGAGCAGTGCAAACAGCTGTTTCAGCAGTTATTGATCTTCTGGAAAGTTCTATTTTTTAGATTTAGCTTATCAAGCACAACCTAAACTATATAAAAGCAAAAATAACAATAATAGATGCTCTTTCGTTTCTTCAAACCCGTATCGCTCATAATAAGCCAGACGTTCAATTTTTATTAATCACTTTTTGGGCTTCTTTAACCTGAGCATGAACCATAAATTGATTTAAGGTTCCCCCGGTTAAATCCGCCAGCTTTTTGTAAAGTATCTTTGACCGATGCAGGAAGCCTAGCTGTCACGCGAGTATCATTAGGAGTGTTACTTGCCATCTGAATTTATTCCTCAATTTCTTTAACTATAGCAATTCTCTATCCCATGAGGTACCAAGGGATCCCCCTAAATCCCCCTTAAAAAGGGGGACTTTGAGGTTGATCAGCGTACCTGGTAAATGCCATAAACACTATAGTTTTTGTTACCATAAATTTCAGCTTCAAGAAGAAAAAACGATGACTCAAGCCAAAGCCGAAGCCAAATTATACAGCTTTGATGAATTTATCAGCTGGTATCCCGAAAATTCAGAAGTCCGGTACGAACTATATGATGGAGTAATTATCGAAATGCCCAAGCCAAAGGGGAAACATTCAAATCTAACTGGTTCCCTGATCGAGCAACTATTGATAGTTATCAGACAGATAGGCAAAGGAGGCATTTGGACTATTCCTAGAGAGTCAATTGTTAAACCAAAACGGGAAAACTCAGGTTATGAACCGGACATTATTGTTTTGAATCAAGACGTTATGGGGGCGGAATCTCGCTGGGAAAGCGAATCAATTATTCAAAATCCTGATTCCGTAAAATTAATCGTCGAAGTTGTTTCAACTAATTGGCGTGACGATTACTACAATAAATTTCAGGTGCGACCCGTGGCGAATTTAATTCGCCAACGGAAAGCGCACCTAAGAGATTATGAAGAGATGGAGATCGAAGAATATTGGATTATCGATTATGCCGCATTGGGGGCGAGAAAGTTTATCGGCAACCCCAAGCAACCCACATTTTTTGTTTGTCATTTAGTTGACGGCGAATATCAGATGACGCCCTTTACGGGAAATACTCCCATTGTTTCCCCGACTTTTCCCCAGTTCAAGTTATCCGCACAGCAGATTTTCAAGCTGGCTTTGTAGGAAAACGTTAGCCAGCGGCATTCATCTAAAGCTATTTTGTGTGACCACCATCAACTGAAAGAGTGATATCATGTCTAGATAATTAGTGATAAAACACCTTCTTTCTTGAAACCTTACTTCTTTACTTGTGCCTTGTGCCTTCTGCCCTCTGCCTTAGATTCGGCGTTTAGCTTAGTATAAGTATTTAACTGAACATGATATCATATCATCCCACGGCTAAGCCTTGAGCTTACCAACCTCACAGTTTGGCATTTCTGCCCCAGTCAAAACCCTTGCGGTCATGAGTTTTACTGAGAAGTTAAATCTTTTTAACTAAAAAAAGCCTGATGTGGTTGGATAGCTTCTTTTAAGAGTCTAGAAGAAATAACGTGAACTATTGCTAAAATTCAGGAAAAGCATATCATATGTCTGCTAAGGATTATTTTCATGAAGCTGTCAAAGGAGGACTAATTAAGGATGGATGGATTATCACTCACGATCCACTCTACCTGGATTTTGATAACGCTCGTATTCAAATAGATCTGGCAGGAGAGAAACTAATTGCAGCGGAGCAAGGTCTTGAAAAAATTGCTGTTGAGGTGAAAAGTTTTATCGGTTCTTCTACAATTTATGAATTTTACTTAGCAGTGGGACAATGTTTAAGTTATCGAATTGCCTTAAAAGCGCAACAACCGGAACGTAAACTTTATCTAGCGGTTCCTACCTATACTTACGAAGAGTTTTTTCGTCGTCCTTTCGCAAAGCAAACAATTCAAGAATCTAACATAAACCTATTGGTATATGAGCCAAATCAGGAGGTAATTTTGCAGTGGATAAGTTAATTCAGTATCGTCGTCTGATTCAGGAAACCTTGGAAAAGCATAGTCTGGTTAAGTTAGCCAATGAAGAAATCAAAGTCTATAAATTCTTCGATCCTGAGCAAGATCATTATCAAGTATTTCATGCAGGATGGCAAAATTATCGTCGTGTTTTCGGACCTTTGATTCATATTGATATTATTGATGGAAAAATCTGGATTCAACATGATGGCACCGAGTTTGGGGTGGCGAATGAGTTACTTGAATTAGGGATACCGAAACAGGATATTGTCCTAGGGTATCATGCCCCATTTATGCGTCAATATGATGGATTTGCTGTTGGTTAGAAAGTATATATTTATGGTTTTTTAGGGAACAGGGAACAGGGAACAGGGAACAGGGAACAGGGAACAGATTAGAGTCCGACGCAAGAAACAGCCCTGGAGTTATAGGGGATTCCTGCTCCCTAAAAACCTAGAATTTGTAGCTCAGTTAATCAAAAAATTAGGTAAACTAATTACACATAATTGAGTCTAAAAATTTTCAATAAAACTAATTTTAAATAAATGTAAAATATTTTTATTAGCCCTTGCATTTTTTCGAGTATTTATCTATACTATAGAAGGTAAAGACTGATACTAATAACCGCGCTGGTCATGCCCGTTAATCATCTCCAGCGCGGTTTTCCTCCCACCTAAATAGGAGCTACTTCCATGATGCCAAAAAAATCACGATCATCAATCCCCACTTTTCAGCAATCCACCGGATCTCTCTTGGGGATACGGCATTTCTGAATCAAGGGATTAATATGAGTGCCATGGGCATCCTGCCTACTGCCCGCCCGGAAGTTGAAACGGGCAAGATGCCCGTTCCACCAAGATGCCCATTCCACCAAGATGCCCATTCCACAGCCAGATGCCCATTCCACAGCCAGATGCCCATGGCACGGCAAGATGCCCATGGCACAAAACTATTAAAATCATCCCGTATTTATGGAACCCCAAAATTTGTCAATCACTTTTTTGAACACCGCTCGCTATATAACTGATTATAGTGCAAAGGCTTCCCGCCAAAACTGTGACTATAAAAGTCAAGACATTAGCTAATAAACAAACGGTTTAATTAACCTTGTAAAACCATGAAATTCATCAGTCCTAAAACTGACTTTGCTTTCAAAAAAATATTTGGTTCAGATCAGAGTAAAGATATTCTGATTTCCTTCCTCAATGCCATGATTTACTCTGGAAATTCGGTAATCCAGGATTTAGAAATTATTGATGAAGTCACAGCAGCTCCCGGAGCTTGCATCCGGGAGAACTGTGATCCCTACAGTGCAGGAGATGTGGTGGATTTAAAAGACACTTATCTAGATGTTAAGGCAGTATTAGACGATAAAACGACTGTGATCATTGAAATGCAGCTCTGGAATGTGGAGGCTTTCGAGAAGCGAGTCGTTTATAATTTGTGCAAAACCTACGGGAATCAACTTAAATCCGGACAAGGATATTTCGATCTCAATCCGGTCATTGCTTTAACTATCACTGATTTTAAGCTGTTCCCCTCAACAGAGAAAGTCATTAGCAGTTTTTACTTTCAAGAAGAAGAAGACCACTTACCTTATCAGGATAAGGAATTAAAGATGGTGTTTGTGGAACTTCCCAAATTTACTAAGCAGCTGGAAGAGTTAGAAAGTGTCCTAGATAAGTGGATCTATTTTATTAAAGATGCTCCCAGCTTAGAAATTATTCCTGATCAAATGAGGGAAATCCCACAGCTGGAACAAGCTTTAACTATAGCAAATCAAGCTGGCTTGAGTGTAGAAGAATTGGAAAAGATCCGCAAACAGGAGATGTTCTGGGAAGATAGGCGAGGTGCATTGAGTCTAGCGAAAAGGGAAGGACGAGAAGAAGGACGAGAAGAAGGACGAGAACAGGGCAGACAAGAGGGCAGACAAGAGGGCAGACAAGAGGGCAGAGTAGAAGGACGAGTAGAAGGTGAAAGAAGCTTACTATTGCGACAGCTTGAGCGCCGCTTTGGAAAACTAACAAGTAATGGGATGGCATTGCTTGAAGCCTTGAATTCCCAAGACCTAGAACGCTTATCAGAAGCAATCTGGGATTTTAATACTAGTGAGGATTTACTCAACTGGCTCCAAGAGCACTCTCACTAACGGTAGCTATGGCTTAGTTGCCTAAAATCAGACTAGACCTCTTGGAAAAATTGGGAATCAAAACCGATTACTTTATGGCTGTTACTCTCCTACTCCAACAACTTACCGTTCCCCCAGGTCAAAGACTGTTGATTAATAACCTAGAGTGGGCTGAATTTGAGTCTCTTCTGGAAGAACTAGGGGAACATCGCTCTGCCCGTATTGCCTATAGCCACGGAACCTTAGAAATCAGAATGCCTACCCCAGAACACGAAGTCGATAAAGAACTGCTCGGTGATTTGGTTAAAATTTTGCTTGATGAGTTAGAAATCGACTGCGAGTGCTTTGGTTCCACTACCTTCAAGGGAGAAAATATGGACAGTGGCATTGAACCAGATCAATGCTTCTACATCCAAAACCACGCTAGAATGCGAGGCAAGCGGCGCGTCGATCTCACTATTGACCCACCGCCAGATCTAGCCATTGAAGTGGATGTTACCTCCAAGACTCAACTGGATGTCTATGCCAACTTAGGTGTGCCTGAACTCTGGCGCTATGAAAAAAATCAACTCAGGATTGACCTATTGCAAGGAGGTGAGTACCGGCAAGTTACCACCAGTCCGACCTTCTCCAGATTACCAATTCCGGACCTGGTAGCAGAGGTTTTAGCTCAAAGCCGTGAAACCGGGAGAAGTCCTGCGTTACGAGCTTTTCGTCAAAGACTAAAGCAATTGCTCCATTAAATTGATAGTTTAGTTTTGGGGGATAACCCGATAGGAATCAGTAATGGAATTGACTTCTAAAACACTTCAAACTAATTGAATAGCATTTCTAAATAGGTCATGAATAATATTGCTAATTTATCATAACATCAAAAATTATTCGGAGCTCTTTACTACTGTTACCTGCTCCCTGCTCCCTTTTCCCATCAATCTTATGTTTACATTTAAAAAAAAATGATCAATCAAGAGGTTATTAAACAATGGAAAAACTAGAACACTATAGAAAATTAGTTAAAAAACTTATCAATGAATACGGGCAATATAAGCCTAGATATGGAGATATTGAAGTCCAAAAAATCTTTGATGTTCAAGGAGATCACTATCAACTGATGAACGTGGGGTGGCATGGAAATCGGCGTTTAAGAGGCTGTGTTCTCCAAATTGACCTTAAAAACGACAAAATTTGGATACAACATGATGGCACAGAAATTGGCATTGCTAATGAATTAGTAGAATGGGGTGTTCCCCCTGAAGATATCGTCTTAGCCTACCATGCTCCTTATAAGCGCCAATATACTGGATTTGCCGTTGAGTAAGCTGTCACACGGGATCGTTGAACTCGTACCATGGAAGTTTATCGTCTCAATCAGGTAATGGTTGTGCTGGGGCATGGGGATGTAGTGGAAGTTTGGGCACCTGAGTTTGATTGAGAAAACCAGTTTATTCTTCTAAGGTATTACGTTAAGTTTAAATGTTTTAAAGGTATTTAATATGATTATAACCAATGTAAAAATTAGTCAAACTTCTCAAGACATTTTGATAAAAGCGGCGGCAAAAAAACGAATATCTGTAGAAGAGCTGGCTTCAGAAATTTTAAATGAAGCTATTCAAAATAAGCTTTCCGAAATTGTCACTATTGGTGAAGTCAAAAAGGAATATTCCTCTAATCCATTGGCAAACAAGCAGCCCTACGCATACTATGCTGATCCTGAAGAGCCAGCTATCCCTCTAGAAGACTGGGATATAGAGAATAGTTATGAAGAGGTTTTATGATTGTTCTGGACACTCATATTTTTGTTTGGTGGAATCAGAACGATCCTAAGCTGAGCAGTTACCACCGTGAGGTCATTGAGAATGAGAGACCAAATGGATTAGGAGTTTGTACGATAAGTCTTATTGAGATAGCAAGACTAGAAGCGTGCAGGCAGGATAATTCTTCCGGTATCTATTCAAGAATGGTTTGAAATTGCCCTAGCACAAGAAGGAGTTATTCTGATGCCTATCACTCCTGCGATCGCAGTTGATGCTCAATCACTACCAGGTGATTTTCACAAAGACCCAGCAGATAGAATAATTGTAGCAACGGCGAGATTATCTAATTGTTCTATAGTGAGAGTAGATCAGAAAATACTCAATTATTCTTATGTTAATGCTATTCCACCTACGTAACATTCAGTGGTCAGCCGTTGGCCGTCAGCTGACGTAAGCATTCGGCGGTCAGCGGTCAGCGGTCAGCCTTCGCGTAGCGCATAAGCTGATAGCACCTCAAGTAGCGTGGCCTTTTGGCCAAGGCCAACTGCTTACATAGGCATGGTAACTGCTTCTAATGGTGGTTTTCGTTTACCTAACGAAGATGAAGATGTTCGCACTCCCGATGCTTCTTTTATCCTAACTGAACGTTTACCTCGCACTACAGATGCAAGCAGTCTATTGACTAATTAAGGCCATTGATTATCAAAGTTATCCTGGCCAGTTCCATAAATTAGATCGCCATAGGTTTGCCAATGGGTTACTTCCTGAAGAGATAACTCAGGAGATTGCAAAATCCTGAGATTTTCAACTAATTCAGATTCGGTTTTAGGTGCAGTGAGGACTAAGCGAATCGCTGGTTGGCGCAGGACCATGCGATAACAGTCAGCAGCACTTGGAGCTGGATTTTTCCAGTCTGTATGTCCTTGCAACAGCGAACCCCAACGAGTGGCAGTAAACGCAACTACTGGAATGTCGGCTTTGAGCGCAGCAGGAAACACCTCTACTTCCGCTTTGCGATGGGCCATGTTGTAACGATGCATCAGCACGTCACAGGACTGCTTTCTCAATAATTGTACTGCTAATTGGCGGTTATGGGTTGTTGCGCCAACATAGCGGATTAATCCTTCAGTTTTCCAGGTATGGATCTCGTTTAAGGCTACTGCAACCTGGTCGAGATCATCTTTAGGGGAGATATATTCCAAAAAGAAAACATCTATTGTATCCACATCAAGCAAGGAACGAACTTGGTCTAAATATTCGCGCAGTTGGTTAAGATCGCGACTGTTACTGCCCGTGGAAACTACAACTTGATCTCGTTGAGTTGCCAGAATAGGCTTTAGTCCTTCTAGGAAACTGGTGTAATTGAGATTGTAAAAAAAGAAGTAATTGATTCCAGCCTGGTAAGCAATCTCTACACAATTTTTATCCATTGGGTTTTTAGCTCCCAGACCCAAAATACTGACAGTACTACCACTCAAAGTCTCAATATTCATCGCAATTCATAACCTTTATACTTGTTGTTAATGTGTGGTAATTTTAGTTTTAATAGGACTGTTGAAATAGCCCCATATCTGCCATATATAATAGACATCTGAGATGTCTAATTTATAATTCATAATTCATCATTCATCATTCATCATTCATCTTTTCCATCAAACACTTAGCAATCCGAGCTGCTGCCCCTGGTTGACCAAGGCGTCGCTGTCCATTTTCTGCTATTACCTGTAACTTGTCGGGATTCTGGAATAACTCTTTCGCTATGCTTGCTACAAATTCTGGTTGCTGTGCTATTACTAACGATGGACCTAACAAGCGAGTTTGGGCTTCCGCAAAAGCAGGGGTATATTGGGGACCAACTCCTGCCATGGCAATGGCTGGTTTTCCTAACCCGACAAATTGCTCTGTGGCTGTGCCTGCCATGGCGATACAGAAATCCCCTTGGAGCAGGCAGAGGTTATAGTCGTTCTGGGTTAAAATCAGTGTGCCATTTTGGTTGGTAAAGGCCAAAGCTTGTTTGTCCTTGAGCTGGAGATTGAATGGATGGGATGGCAGGGTGACCTCACTCCAACGATGAGTCACTAAAACCTCCCGTAAAGGGTCTTGGCTTAATCCTGGAGCAATGGCAGCGAGGAACAAAAGCGATCGCGAACCAAAAGTATCCAGTAACCCTGATGCTGCCAAGATAATTTGATGCCAATTGTGATAAGCCTCGGGTATTCTGGAACCGGGTAGTAAGGTAATAGTTAGGGTACGCTTAGTTTCGTTTAATTCTGCATCTTTGTCATAAACCATGGGTGGTGGATAGTCTGG
Organism: Moorena sp.; assembly: GCF_982860115.1. Lineage (NCBI taxonomy): Bacteria > Bacillati > Cyanobacteriota > Cyanophyceae > Coleofasciculales > Coleofasciculaceae > Moorena > Moorena sp. The sequence goes on along the minus strand of NZ_CEYLVT010000082.1, from coordinate 8,192 downwards.
ATAAATCCCATCCATCATCGGATTACCGAGATCAAAAGCTGGGAGAGACCACTGCTTTAAGATCTCTGTGGTCAGGGTATCTCTAGGAAAAACCCCATTACAACGGCGATTAGACATCAGCCAACGCTCCCAAGGCAAATAAACCGAGCCTGACCACCCTTCCCAACGGGGTCGATTGGGTAACCATCCCGATTCATCCCGCAAATAGTATTCCGATTTGGCAGTACCAACAAAGCCATAGGGTAAACCACTCCACCAGGCAAACAACAGTGGTACGATATCGCCTACTGCTAGGATAAAGTCCCCTGATTTAGCCCAACGGCGAATTGCTTTTAATTGAGACCAAATCAATTGCACTAAGCCTCCCTGCACATCACGCCACACTTGCTGTTGGGACATATAGATAAATCCACCCGATGGCATCTGCTCAACGGAGCCGATAATGGGAATATCTAATGGGAGATAAGCATTTCCTTCCCCAACTAAGGGTAAGGCGGCTAGTTTTGGACAAGTCGAGTAATGTTGCAATTCCTGTAGAATTTGGACAGCAATCACATCCTCTCCATGACCATTGCTCAGGCATAGTAAACGCATGGTTACTCAGGTTTTAAATAACTATTAATTTATAATGATTTGTTATCAAAAAACCGTTCAATTAAAACGAGTCAGTAATAAGCGCGTTTTTCTACACACTATGTTCGGTAGAGTCCGATTTTTGTTCATGACTATAAGAAATGTTTTTCAGGTTGATTAGGCCATCACTACATGTTTATCAAAGCTGAATATTACTATTCTAAAACTGTATGGGTTTTCCCTGGGTGATCTGACGGTTAAGGGTTGGGGCTTGATAGTTAACTGTTATACTTAAAAGCTGGTTGATTTTTACTTACGTATCTGATATGGCAATGGATATAGACTATCCAGACATTGATATTGCTCCCCTAATCGACCATGCCCTGCTCATTCCCACGGCTACACCAGAGCAGGTGGAAAAATGGTGTCAAGAGGCAGACCAATATAAGTTTGCTACAGTGTGTGTCCCGCCAGTTTACGTTAAACAAGCGGCTGAACTCCTCCACAGTAGAGTACCAAAGGTTTGTACCGTCATTGGTTTTCCGAGTGGTGCTACAACCCCCACTGCTAAGCTTTATGAAGCCCAAGAGGCAGTGGAAAATGGAGCGACTGAGCTAGATCTAATGATTCACCTCGGTGGTTTGAAAGTGGGTAAAACAGAGGAACTTTACCAAGAAATTGCCCAAATCTGTGAAGAAACGGGTAAAACTGTCAAAGTCATCTTGGAAACTACTGTGCTGAGTGATACGGAAAAACGTCTTGCTGCGGAAATCTGTATGGATGCTGGGGCGCAATTTATCAAAACCAGCACTGGCTGGAATGGTGGTGCCACAGTTGATGATGTCCAATTGTTGAAAAAAGTGACCAAGGGTCAAGTTGGAATCAAGGCATCAGGAGGTATCCGAACCATCCAGCAAGCTTTCGATTTAGTCATTGCTGGAGCAACCAGGCTAGGCACCTCTCGTGGTCCTGAGTTGCTGCGACAACGGGATAACTGGGAAATTAAGAATTAAGAATTAAGAATTAAAAATTAAAAATAGGAAATTGAAACTTAAAAAGTCAGCATATGCGCTAAGCGAACAGCCCCAGGCCAACGGCTGAATACTGATAGCTGATAGCTGACATAAAAAATAACAAATTAACAAGTAAACATGACGAATGAGTCAAACCTACAAAGCCACTGGAATTAATCTGAAAAGCATACCGCTAGGAGAAGCGGACAGGTTGCTGACAATTTTAACTAGGGAGTTTGGTCTGATTCGGGTAGTGGCACCAGGGGCAAGGAAGCAGAAATCGAAATTAGGTGGTAGGAGTGGCTTGTTTGTGGTGAATCAACTACTGCTGGCAAAAGGGCGATCGCTAGATAAAATTATCCAAGCAGAAACTACAGAATCCTACCCAGGATTGAGTCAGGATCTCAGTAAACTGGCAGCTAGTCAGTATCTGGCAGAATTAGTTCTGTGTCATGCTTTGAGTGAGCAGCCTCAGGAAGAACTCTACGAACTACTTAATGAACATCTACGACGTCTGGAGCAGTTACCTAAAATTACGGCTAATCCCTCAGGGTTGTCTCTAGTGTTAGCTCATTTGTCCCATGGTGTCTTTCACCTGCTTGCCCTGGCCGGAATTGCACCTCAAGTACAACTGTGTTGTATCACACAACACACTTTAATGCCAGATTTAACTGACCCGAATTGGCGGGTGGGTTTTAGTGTAGAAGCAGGTGGAACTATTAGTTTAGTCAGTGATCAGTCCAATCGGAACCATTTACCAAATCCAACTATTCCGACTCAAGCACAGAGCTTGAGTGAAACCATTGACAACCCTGATACTGATGTCATCCTACCCCCTCCTCCACGAGTAAATCATAAGCTGAATGCTCTGGAGTTAACCCTGCTTCAACAACTGGCAGCTGCTGAATTACCTCAGCTGAGTACACTATTAAAAGACCAATTAGGAGGGTCGAAAGCGGCTGAGTCTGTAGATTCACTCTGGGTGAAGTTGGAGCGAATTTTACGAGATTACGCTCAGTATCACTTTGGTCGCTCAATTCGTTCAGCGGCTTTAGTAGATTCGTTGTCGTCTGTTAATTAATACTAATAAAGGCTAAAAAAGCCTAACCCAGAAAAGCCAGAATGCAATCATCGGAGACTGGAAAAAACGAAAAACACTCCCCAGACCCCACGTCTGATTTCACCAAGTCTGATTTGGTGGCAAACCCCTCATCGAGCAGTGATGAGCTAAGGGATCAGGAACTGGATTCATCACCGGATAAAGGATTTCTACCAGTTCTAAAAAATTCCAACTTCTTAGCCCTATGGAGTGGTCAAGTCTTCTCTCAGCTAGCAGACAAGGTTTATCTGGTGTTAATGATTGCCTTGATAACCAGTCGCTTTCAAGATGCTGATCAAACTATCAGTGGCTGGGTATCAGCGGTCATGATTGCCTTTACCATCCCAGCCGTTCTATTTGGTTCCTTGGCTGGGGTCTATGTGGATCGGTGGTCAAAAAAAAATGTGCTGGTACTAACCAATCTGTTGCGAGGGGCACTGGTGTTGTTAGTGCCTGGGTTGTTGTCTTTAACTGAAGGCTCGACATCAGTCTCCAATCTGCCACTAGGGTTTTACGTCTTATTAGTGATTACGTTTCTAGTCTCTACCCTGACCCAATTTTTTGCCCCAGCAGAACAAGCGGTAATTCCCTTGATTGTAAAATCACAGCACCTACTGTCGGCCAACTCCCTATATACTACAACCATGATGGCTTCCTTAATCATTGGTTTTGCTGTGGGTGAACCGTTGTTAGCCTTAGCGGATAGATTGGGAGCTCAGCTACATGTCGGGGTGTACTTGGGGAAAGAAGTTTTGGTAGGAGGGTCTTATGCGATCGCAGGATTAGTATTGTTGTTACTGAGAACGGGTGAAAATCGGGAAAAGTCTCAGGCTGAGCAACCTCATGTGTGGGCAGACATTGCCGATGGTCTGCGTTACGTAAAACACCATCGAAGTGTCCGCAATGCTATGATTCAACAAGTTATTCTGTTTTCTGTTTTTGCTGCTTTAGCGGTTCTGGCGGTAAGACTCGCGGAAAACCTACCTGGGATCACAGCTGCCCAGTTTGGCTTCTTGTTAGCAGCAGGTGGAATTGGGATGGGGATTAGTGCAGCAATACTAGGAAACTGGTTTGATGACACCTCCCATGTCAATTTAAGTCTGTCTGGTTCTGTGGGTATGGGAGTAGCTTTAGTAGGGTTGTCCCTATTCACTAACAATCTCTGGCTGGCTTTACTCATGACCATGGTATTGGGTGGGTTTGGGGCTTTGGTAGGTATCCCGATGCAGACTACCATCCAGGCAGAAACACCAGAAGAGATGCGGGGCAAAGTTTTCGGACTACAAAACAATGCTATTAATATCGCCTTGAGTTTACCTTTAGCCTTAGCGGGGATCGCAGAAACTTGGTTGGGTTTACAACTTGTATTTCTTGGTTTAGCAGCACTTGTGTTCTTAGGTGGGTTCTTAAACTGGTATATTTCCGGTAATAGATTAAATAATTTAAATAAACCTCATAATATAGAGACTTAACTACCAACCGGAATGCATATCGCCTGGCTCGGAAAAAAATCCCCTTTTTGTGGTAACGTCACCTACACTCGAGAAGTCACCAATGCTCTGCTAGACCGGAGCTACCAGGTCAGTTTCCTCCACTTTGCCCAAGAAGAAGAGGACCGGACTTGGTGGGGTTGTCAGGAGGTACCACTGCCTTGCTTGTACAAGTCTCAGATGTATACCATTCCAACCCTAACCGCCAGTAAGGTTTTGAAGCGATCGCTACAGGAGCTCAAACCTGATCTCGTCCATGCTTCCTTAACGTTATCTCCTTTAGACTTCCTGTTACCGGAAATCTGTACCGAACTCAATATACCCCTAGTGGCGACCTTCCATCCGCCCTTTGATGGTAAACGACGCAATTTGCAATCGGGAACCCAATTGCTGACCTATCAAGTTTATGCGCCCTTTCTCGCCCACTACGACCGAGTGATTATCTTTTCTCAACTCCAACGGGATGTCCTAATCCGAGTTGGGGTTCCTGATCACAAGCTAGCAGTGATTCCCAATGGCGTGGATGTCCAGAAATATTCTCCAGGATACTCCCAGTTTACCTCTGACTTGACATCCGAGTTCAAAGCGGAACGCCTGTTTGTTTATCAAGGCCGCATTGCTACGGAAAAAAATGTGGAGGCGTTGCTGCGAGCGTGGAAACAATGTAACCTGGGTGAATCCAGCAAGCTAGTGATTGCTGGTGATGGACCGTTATTAGCCTCATTAAAACCATTTTATGGGGAAGAACAAAATATCATTTGGCTAGGATTTGTGGCTTCCGAGCAAGAACGGATTGAGATTTTGCGGGCAGCGGATGTGTTTATTTTACCTTCTCTATTGGAAGGGCTGTCCTTATCATTACTGGAAGCCATGGCTTGTGGTGTGGCTTGTGTAGCCACAGATGCTGGAGCTGATGGGGAAGTGTTAGAGGATGGTGCTGGGGTAATTCTCAATACCCATGGGGTGACATCCCAACTAAAAACCCTATTGCCTCTATTGCGTGACCACAGAGACTGGACTACTTTGCTTGGTCAGAAAGCTAGGGCAAGGGTTCTAGAGCGCTATACCTTAAGTGGGAATATTACTCAGCTCGAAAGGCTTTATGAAGAGGTGGTACAAATTAGGCTTGTGCAATTGAGTCGTCGTGCGTAGTTTTTTTGTTGTTTGGGAATTTACCCTCATGGTAAGTTGCCCTTATGGTGAAGAGGGTCAATTTTTAGATATCTGCTGAGTTGTCTACGAGTAATGACGAAGGTTTGAGGATTGATGCGACGGCGAAGAAAGTTCATAAGATTCAATCATGTTGAATTGTGACTTGGACTTAAACAGCGACCAGGAGCAAAAGGGAAAAGGGACATTTTCCCCTTTCCCCTTAGGAAAAAGTGAGGGAGGTTAATTGGTAGAAACGTAGCGAGTAAGAGCACGCATCTGTTTACCGGGAATGGAAGTAGGCATTAAGGCACTCCATTCGCTGATTTCAGCAAAACCGAGTTTGTATTGGGTGTGGATGATTTTGGTGATGCCGTTACTTGAACCAATGACTAGGATTTGCACAGGTTCTCGCTTGGGTTCAGGTGGTGTGGGAGTAGGATCGGAGGCTGGTACCGAGGGAGTTTCTTCCGGTTCTGGTAGAAAGTTGTTGGACATGGGAAGTTACCTTCTTATTGTTACCGAATGGACTACAACTAGTCTACCTCATTGTAGTCCATTTGGTTCCATTTACTCAGTCGTGAGTAAATGACAGAATTTGAGGCATGGGAAAAGCAGGCAAAGCCCTCAAACAAGTATTAGAAAGCTACGGCATCAGCCAGAATCGAGTTGCTGTGCTTATGGGAATTGGGCGTTCCAATATTTACCGCTGGGTTAATGAAATCAGAGATCCAGGCGCTGAGATGGTGATTCAACTTCGGGATGCGCTGTATCAGATTAATCCAGCAGCAGCAGAAGATTTTGTTAAGCTTTATTTGGGTCGTCCTGGCCAAGATAACGATTCCTCTTAATTGCGGTCAGAAGCTTAGTTCTACTCAAGTGGCATTCCTGGATAGAATTATGTTATAATTTAAGTATGCTCAGACTAACCTACGAGTACAAACTGATTCCTTCCCAAAAACAAATCGCCGTCATTGAAGATATATTGGCAGTTTGCAGAAAAGTGTGGAATTACGCTTTAAGGGAACGAAAAGATTGGTACAAAAGTCGAAAGTGCGCAGTTAATTATTGTTCATTACAGCATGAATATATAATTCCAGTAGATCAGCCATATCCTAACTACAAGATACAAGCTGCTAATTTAACTAAAGCCAAAAAAGCAAATCCTGAACTCAAAAGAATAAATGCTCAGGTCTTACAACAAGTTTTAAAGACTTTAGATCGAGGATTTAAAAACATGAAAGAACAAGGATATGGTTTTCCTAGATTTAAAAATCAATATCGGATGCGATCGTTTGTATTTCCTCAATTTAAAACAAATCCAATAAATAATGAGTGGATTAAACTTCCTCAAATTGGATTAGTTAAACTGAGATTATCACGACCAATTCCCGATGGTTTTAAGATAAAGCAAGTTAGAATAGTTAGACGAGCTAGTGGTTATTTTGCAATGCTGTCTTTACAAAGTGAAGTCAGTGTTCCTGATACTCCACCACGGGGTCATCCGCTTGGGATTGATGTTGGGTTAGATAAGTTTTTAGCAACTTCTGATAATCAACTAATAGAGCGACCTAGATTTTTAAAAAAGCTGCACAGTAAGCTTAAATTGCTACAACGCAGATTGAAGCTAAAGAAAAAAGGTTCCAAAAATAAACATAAACTAAATTGTAAAATAGCAAGACTTCATCAGAAAATATCAGATACCCGAAAAGATTTTCACTTTAAGTTAGCAAATTATCTTTGTGACCAGGCTGGAATGATATTTGTTGAGGACTTAGATTTCAGAACTTGGGCAAAAGGAATGTTAGGTAAACATACCCTTGATGCGGGTTTTGGTCAGTTCTTTGATATCTTAGCTTGGGTTTGTTGGAAACGAGGCGTATATTTTGGCAAAGTTGATTACAGATATACTAGTCAAATTTGTCCGAATTGTGGTATAAATACAGGCAAAAAAGATTTGTCTGAACGCATACACAAATGTCCTGAATGCCATTATGAAATTAACAGAGATGTTTCAGCTGCTCAAGTGATTTGTCAACGTGGTATTACTGCGGTCGGACAGATCGTGCTAGAAAATGACTGTGTAGGCGGGCTGTCGGGGGTTTACAACAACCTAGATAAGTGCTTTGGAAGCAGTAAACCCAAATTGTGAAGTTTGGGAATCCCCCGTTATAATCTCTGATTTAACGGGGGAGGATGTCAAAAGGGATAACTTGAGATTGATCCATGAATACCCTTCCGATCAACATTCCTCCCAGCCTCAGAGTTACTGACGAGCAGTTTGAACAACTTGCTGCTGCTAATCGAGACTTACGCTTAGAACGTAGTGCTACAGGAAAATTAATTGTCATGCCACCCACTGGGGGGAATACTGGAAAACGCAACATTGATATAGAAGGACAACTTTGGTTATGGAATCGCCAAACTAAACTGGGGGTTACTTTTAACACCTCTACTGCTTTTCGACTTCCCAATGGGGCAATTCGTTCTCCGGATGCAGCTTGGGTTAGTCAAAAACGATGGAATGCATTAACCCCTGAACAACAAGAAACTTTTCCACCCCTTTGTCCTGATTTTGTGCTGGAGTTGCGTTCTAAAAGTGACAATATGGAACCGTTACGCCAAAAAATGCAGGAGTATATTGATAATCAACTGCGTTTGGGTTGGTTAATTGACCCTAATCATAAGAGGGTTGAAATTTATCGACTCAATCAACCTGTAGAAGTCTTAAAATCTCCCAAAACATTATCGGGAGAAGATGTTTTACCTGGCTTTGTATTAAACTTGGAATTGGTCTGGAATTAGCAGGATTTTAACCCACATTCCGCAGGTTCATCCTCAATTTGAATAATTTTCTCTTTGCTTACA
>NZ_CEYLVT010000081.1:0-29257 GCF_982860115.1 Moorena sp. | reverse complement strand
TTGCCTATTGCCTATTGCCTATTGCCTATTGCCTATTGCCTGTTCCCTATTCCCTATTCCCTATTCCCTATTCCCTATTCCCTATTGCCTGTTCCCTAAAAAAAAATCACTTAGTTTAAGCTTTAAGGATGTTCAATTGTGTTAGCTAATCAGCCATTAATCTCATTGATTGATATTCCATTCTTGGTAATAGCATTTGCCCTTATCGTTCCAATTACAGTTCTTTTTATTGAATGTAGTGCAGCAATTTTGCCTAATCGCTCTGAGCCATGGTCGGATGCTAGCAAACCCCGACCAACGGTGGCTGTTTTAGTTCCAGCTCACAATGAAGCCTCTGATATCAGTGCCACCCTGGAAACATTACTACCTCAGCTTACAGAGCAAGACCAACTAATAGTCATTGCTGATAATTGCACTGATGACACGGCAGCAGTGGCTCGGAAATCTGGCGCTATTGTAATTGAACGACAGGATCATGAGCGTAGAGGTAAGGGATATGCCTTAGACTTCGGTATGGGGTTTATTGAGCCTAATCCACCGGATGTCGTGGTGGTGGTTGATGCAGACTGTATGGTTGCTGAAGGAACAATTTCACGGATTTCCCGCCTTGCGATCGCTACACAACGACCGGTTCAGTCAACTTACTTAATGACACAACCAGACAAACCGGTAGTAAAGGATTTGATCTCTACCCTGGCGGTGAAATTCAAAAATACAGTCCGTCCGAGTGGGTTACATCGACTGGGCTTACCTTGTTTGTTAACCGGTTCAGGAATGGCGTTCCCCTGGTCAGTGATTAACAAAATCTCTTTGGCTGGCAGTAAAACAGTTGATGATATGCAGTTGGCTTTGGATTTAGCGATCACTGGACATTCCCCAATATATTGCCAACAAGCAAGAGTCACAGGTCGTCTGATGAAAGACGCTTCAGCAAAGAGTCAAAGGTCACGCTGGGAGCATGGTCATATCGAGACTTTGCTCAACCAAGTTCCTAAGTTGCTCAAAGAGTCTATTCGTCAAAGACGTTTCGACCTATTAGCGATCGCATTAGACTTATGTGTGCCACCATTGTCCCTATTGGTTCTAATTTGGGTGGCTGCTACAGGGGGATCTTTACTAGGGGTAGCCTTAGGAGGATCATGGATAAGTACTATTGTCTTACTAATCGAAGGAGTGCTGCTGTTAATTGCGATTGTTGAAGGTTGGGCTAAGTTTTGCCGAGCAGACTTTCCGATCCTGATGCTCTTAGCTGTCCCGGTTTACATTCTGTGGAAAATTCCCCTCTATCTGGCTTTTCTGGTGGAACCTCAGACCAAGTGGATTCGCACAGAACGGGATGCAGTCGATACCCCATCATCCTAATCAACGGATTCTACTAGGGGAGATCATTCTCTGGTCTATTCTTTAGCCTAGGTATAGAATTCTTAAATAATTGTTTGATTATCAGGGTTAATTGAATTTTTAATATCATAATTTAGCCCACGGAATTATCCTTGGGCTTACCGACTTTGGATATCACTATTTGATAGTTTACCCACAAATACTATCAACATTATATAATTAAATATAATTAAACCTGAGGATAATACCAAGTATTTAAATTAAAAATACCAATCTATATCACTCATGATATAGTAATAGTGAATTTATCGGTAGCCGTAATTTACATAATTGGTATAAACTTGATTTATAGTTATTAATATAAATTACTGTTTACATGACAAAAATATCAATAAAAAAAGACTATAAATAACCCAAACAAAAGGAGTTTAGAGCACTTCGTAATATTGATAAATTTTCATTCTACATCGATAAACTATAGCATCGATGTGAAAAGGGTTATACACCTGGACAATCCGGATTATTGCCCTGAGAGTTGGTAATTATTAGTGTCTCCCTGCAGAAATTAGCATCCTCTTGGATATACAACAGGGGGCTGAAACCTTATCAACTAGTAAAAGGGGCAGACAATTGCAACAACTAACATTAAACGAGCAAGATGAGTTAAATACTCCTCAAAAAGGATTAAATCTCGGTCCGCTTTTGAGGATTGCCCGACGCCAAGCCATGGTGGTTTCAGGGATTGCAGGTTTAGTGACTGTTGCTGCTACATTGTTGAGTAGCAAATCTCCCTCTATATATTCAGGTAATTTTCAGCTGTTAGTCGAACCAGTCACATCTGCTGCAGCAATATCGACTGAACCAATGACCCTTACTCGGGGTCAGGGAACAATACCTGGTGCGGGAAATTTTGAACTGGACTATGCAACTCAGATTAAAATCCTAACCAGTCCTGAAATCTTATCTAAAATAGTCAATAAAATTAAATTCCAGTATCCAGATTTTACCCTTGGGGTACTTCAGTATTCTTTAAAAGTTGAACGTCTCGAAGAAGAAAGTCAAGGGGAAGATACTAAAATCCTATCAGTTACTTATACTGGAACAGATGAAAAACTAGTAGAATTGGTCTTAGAAACAACAGCTGAAGAATATGAAAAGTATAGTTTAGAAGACCGGAAAACCCGCATTGGTCAAGGAGTTATATTTATTAATGATCAACTCCCTAAATTACAGGATCGAGTTAATAGTCTCCAAGGAAAGCTACAAAACCTGCAACAGCAGTATCAGCTAATTGAGCCTCAATTTGATGGGGAACAATTGTCAGATAAAGTTCGTCAAATTGGCGATCAAAAAAGAGATACAACCAGGCAACTACAAGAGCTAATAAACTTAAAAAACAGCTTACAAAGACAATTAAAGCTATCGCCAACTGAAGCTTTAGCTTCTTCTGCCTTAAGTGAAGATCCTAACTATCAGAAGTTACTGGCGGATCTTAAAGAAATAGAAAGTCAAATTGCGATAGAATCCGCCCGCTTTCAGCCAGATAGCCCTAATATTCAAACTCTACTAGAGCAACGGCAAAATCTACAAAATCTTCTCAATCGGGAATTACAACGGATTCTGGGTCAGAACTTAGGAGGTCAACCGATTAACCCCCGAGTGCGAACCCTTCAAAATCCAATTCGTTTACAACTGATTCAACAATTGGTTGATACCACCAACCAAATTGAGGTACTACAGGTTCGTAATCAGGCTCTGATACAAACCAAAAACACTGTTGATCGCGAAGTCCAAGAATTCCCGATTTTTGTTCGTAAGTATAATGATCTACAGCGGCAGTTACAAATTGCTACTCAAACTCTCAACCAACTGGAAACTCAAAAAGAGACCTTGCAGGTGGAGAAAGCTCAACGGGAAGTGCCTTGGGAGATAGTTTCTCAACCTCAGCTTTTGCGCGATCCGACCGGTAAACCGATCGCAGAATCTAGTCAGAATAAGTTGATATTTCTAGGACTTATGGGCGGTTTAAGCTTAGGGATGGGTACAGTTCTACTTTATGATAAGTATCGGAATATATTCTATGAAATTAAAGATATTGAAGAAAGCCATAATTTACCGGTTTTAGGAGAAATACCATTTAGTAAAAATCCTGAAATATTCAATAACTATAGTGTAGAGTTTAGCAACGATGATGACAATAAATCTGAGGATCATCGATTTAAAAAAGCATTCGACTCTCTCTACACTAACATGCATTTTAGGTTTTGTAATCCACCCCTGCGATCAATCGCGATTTGTTCGGCTATGGCTGGGGATGGTAAGTCTAGTGTAGCCTTAAACCTAGCACACATGGCAGCCTCCAAAGGTCAGCGAGTTCTATTAGTAGATGCTAATCTCCATTCACCTCAACTTCACTCTAATTTGAATTTACAGAATTTGCCAGGACTGAGCGAGTTGCTATCAAACGACCAAGAGGTTGTGATGGAGCGATCGCCTTTCTCAGATAATCTTTTTGTGTTGACTTCTGGGCAATCCTTAGAAGATTATGCTCAAGATCTGGCGTCTACTCGCATGGAAAAGATTATGGGGCATTTTCAGGAAAAATTTGACTTGGTTATCTATGACACTCCTAATCTACTGAACTATACAGACGCCAATTTCCTAGCTGCCAATACAGATGGAATCTTGATGGTGGTGGGATTAAGAGGAACTAAGAAATCTCAATTCAAGCAAGTCCTCGATCAAATAGACAGGTTTGGCTTAAGCTGTCTGGGGGTAGTAGTTAATCGTGTTCAACCATCTTCCCTGACTGTCTCACCCTAGAATATCGGTTGCTGAAGGGTTGTTCGCGTAGCGAACAACCTTCAACCAAAACTAACCTTCAACCTGCCAACCTGCCACCAAAACGAATTCTGCCGGACAGGATATGACCTATCTCTGATGCGATCGCAATCCGGATTCTGACTTCACACTTAGTAAGAACAATTAGGAACATACTGTCACCAAATTTGCTTTAGTCTAAGGAGACAGCAAAATTGGTACGGACATGGAGCCTAATCAAGTGATGTTAACGAAGGGGTTACATCCCTTGAAACATTTGAGGATTTTTCTCGATCTATTTCATCTCTTAGATAAGGTGTCAATCTACGAAAAATTCCTAGACACAGACATACGGTTGCCCCGAGTTCACGATGACAATTGCCTATCTAGTTAATCAATATCCTAAGGTAAGTCACAGCTTCATCCGGCGAGAGATTGCAGGCCTTGAGGCTTGCGGTATTCAAGTCAAACGTTTTTCTATCCGTTCCTGCGCCTCTCAACTAGTTGATCAAGCGGATCAACTAGAGCTACAGAAGACTCGATTTGTCTTAGGAGTTGGCATCGTGGGCTTGTGTTTTAGCCTATTACGCACTGCCTTAACCAGACCGATACGTCTTTTGAAGACCTTAGGGCTGACCCTCAAAATCGGCTGGGGTTCAGACCGAGGAGTTTTGAATCATCTAGCCTACTTAGCTGAGGCTTGCGTTCTGCTGGGTTGGTTTTCCGAGTCAGATATTGAAAGGGTTCACGCCCACTTCGGAACAAACTCAACTACAGTAGCGATGTTATGTCATGCTCTCGGTGGACCATCTTACAGCTTCACAGTTCATGGTCCAGAAGAATTTGATAAATCTCAACTTTTAGCTTTAAGAGAAAAAATCAACCGAGCTGCTTTTGTGGTCGCTGTTAGCTCCTTTGGCAAAAGCCAGCTTTATCGATGGTGCAGCCACAATCAGTGGTCAAAAATCCATGTGATTCACTGTGGTGTGGATGAGATGTTTTTGAGTAAACCCCACACCCCCATACCAGAGGTGCCACGCTTAGTTTGCGTTGGTCGCCTCAGTGAACAAAAAGGACATCTACTCTTGATTGAAGCGGCGCATCAGTTAGCAGCTCAGGGCTTGCAGTTCAAGTTGGTACTAGTGGGTGATGGACCGTTGCGTACGCAAATTGAAGGGACTATTGCCCAGTTGGGTTTGCAAAACCACATTGAGATTACTGGCTGGGCTAGTAATACTGAGGTTCAGCAACAAATTTTAGCAGCACGAGCTCTGGTACTGCCCAGCTTTGCGGAAGGATTACCAGTGGTGCTCATGGAAGCTTTAGCCCTGGGTCGTCCCGTGATTACTACTTATGTTGCTGGGATACCTGAGTTGGTCAGTGATGGCAGCTGTGGTTGGCTGGTGCCACCAGCCTCTGTTGAAGCCTTAACCGCAGCAATGGCTGAAGCCTTAAACTCCCCGGTGGAAACCCTAGAGGAAATGGGTAAAGCTGGGGCGGAGCGGGTTGCTAGGCGGCATGATGTCGCAACAGAAGCTAAGAAATTGTCAGGCCTATTTTTGTCTAATCCTGAACTAAATTCAAAGCAAGTTCCTATTGAGGCAGCACCAAGCAGTGCTAAGCTCTCACGTATTTAAATTGTGAATCAAATTGTGAATCGGGGCAACAAATGAGCATTTTCAAGAATTTTTTTTATTTTTAACAGTTAGCTGATGCGTTTTGTATTTTTGCTTCCAGACTTTTCAACAAGCACTACTTGGCAACTAATATACCGTTTCATTAGCCGTCCTAAGCTAAAGCCAATTCAGAGTTGGGTTTGGGGTAGGTGGCTTTATAAATCCGAAGTAAACGGCGGAGACCTCAATATCATGCGTCACTGCTTGGCCGCTCGGGAATCTGGGGCTGATGCAGTAATTGCCACCATGACTGGTCGTAACACCTTTGGTAATACTTGGGGGATTCACAATTTACCCTTTATCCGTTGGGCAGATCGTCGTCCGGATGATGTATGCATTATTCCTGATTGGCTCACACGATTTATTAATGATGTCAAAGGACCTGCGATCGCTTATCTCCAGGTTCCAATTTTGGTTAAAGCTGATTTTGACTATCGAGATAGCCGTGTGGCTCTTTGGACAGACTCTCCCTTCATGAAGGAAGTATGCGAAGCCGCTTATCCTGGCAAGGACATTGAGATCGTTCCCAATGTCGTTGATAAGGAGGCATTTCCATTTATTCCTCAAGCAGAAAGAGAAGCAGGTTTGGTCTTCGCCTTTCCCAGAAAAGGCCCTGAGTTCATCACCCAGACTGAGGAATGGTATCAAAAGCTAGGTGGTACATACTGGAGATTTGAGCGTGTAGATGGACTTCCCTTTCAGGAACTAGCAAAGCAGTTTAGACGACCACAAGTCTTCCTGGCATCTGCAGAAGTTGAGGGTTGTGCCCTTCCTCCCCAAGAATCCATGGCAGCAGGAATTGTAGTAGTGGGTAAGACTGCCCGTGGGGCAAATTTCTGCATGGAACACCGTAAGACTGCGATGGCTGCGGAGACTCCTGAGGCTGCAGCACGATGTCTTTTGGAACTAGAGCATGCAGAACTTCGTGACAATATTTCACGCAATGCTCACAACTATATCAGTCGTTATTTTTCATCTCAAGAGCCAGCCCGTTTCTGGCAAAAGAACGTTCGGGAGTATTCATCTGGTGGTCAACAAGTAGTATCTACATCGCGGTAACTTAAAACCTAAAACCTACATTACACAACATACTCAGATATCAGCTGTAGAGCCAATCTTTAAAACTAACCAAATTATCTGATGCCTTTAAGTCTGCAACCCCACCCATCCCGTCTACCTACTCGGAAATCTAACCATGTCCTCATCACTTAAAAAACAACTCCTCCGTGGGGCTATTTGGACAGTAGCTGGTTATGGAACAAGTCAGTTTCTGAGACTGGCAAGTAATCTTGTTCTGACCCGGCTGCTTGCACCAGACTTTTTCGGCTTAATGGCTCTAGCCAACGTTTTCATCATTGGCTTACGATTATTCTCCGATGTCGGCATTGGTCCAAGCATCATCCAGAATAAACGTGGGGATGACCCAGTTTTTCTGAATACTATCTGGACTATTCAGGTTTTGCGGGGAATTGTGCTGTGGGTGTCTTGTCTGATAATTACTTGGCCAGTTGCCCATTTCTATAATAACCCGCAGCTGTTATGGCTGATGCCAGTAATTGGTGTGATTCCACTGATTGAGGGATTTAACTCCACTGCTGTGTGGAGCCTCAACCGCCACATGGCATTTGGCAAGATCATGATGTTTGAGCTGGTGGTGCAATTGTCCGGCCTGATCGTGATGCTCGTTTGGGCTTTTTTCAATCGGACAATCTGGGCTCTTGCTGCTGGAAATGTGGTGACAGCATTGGCCAAAATGATATTCAGTCATTGGTTAATTCCCGGAATATCAAACCGCTTTACCTGGGAGAAAGAGGCAGCTAACAGCATTTTTTCCTTCGGAAAATGGATATTTATTTCAACCGCGCTTACCTTTCTCGCGACCCAAGCCGACCGACTAATTCTAGGCAAATTGTTTTCATTCACACTATTAGGGATTTATGGTGTTGCCTTTAATTTAGCATACCTACCTTCTCAGGTAATTTCGGCAATTAGTTCTAAGGTTCTTTTGCCAACTTTTTCTCAGCTTGCTGATTTGCCTCGGGAAACCTTTCGGATCAAAATTTGGTACAATCGCCAACTTATCCTAGTGGTTGCAGCATTGATGTTGACAGTCAGTACTGCTTTTGGAGATATTGCGATTTTTATCTTATATGATGAGAGGTTTTATGAGGCGGCTTGGATGTTACCAATCTTGACTCTAGGCATCTGGCCTGCATTATTGATTGATACCGTTCAGCAAGCTCTGATGGCTCTTGGAAAGCCAAACTATAACGCTTACAGTCAACTGGTCAAGAGTCTTAATGTTTGTATTGGTATACCCCTAGGATTTTATGTGATGCAAAAGTTTGGCAATGGACCACTCGGAGCAGTAGTCGTGATTGCCTTCAATGACATTCTCCCTTATCTAGTAATAACTTATGGTCTCTGTCGTGAAGGGCTTTCCTTTATTAAGCAAGACCTCTGGGCTACTGCACTACTGTTGACATTACTGATGTGGGTGATTTGGGCTCGATATATGTTGGGGTTTGGATATCCCATCAGTGGACTTTTTTAAAACAGGGAGCAGGGAGCAGGGAGCAGGGAGCAGGGAATAAAACTTATCACAATTCCTACAAAAATAAATTGTATTAATTACTAATAACAAAAATACTAGCCATATAAATTTACTAATAGACTAAAATTGGAGAATAAAATGGATTCAAAATTAAACTATTGCCTAGACCCGGAAAAGTTAACTAGCTTTGCGAAGGAGCATTGTGAAGCCTACGCCCAGGCTCAGCCATTTCCACACATTATCATGGATAACTTCTTTCCAGAGGATATCCTAGAGAATATTCTGAATGAGTTTCCTAAAGCGGATGCAATTGATTGGCAAAAGTTTGAGGCTGCCCCAGAAAAAAAACTGGCCTCAAAATCGGAAATACAAATGGGAGAGTACACCCGTTTTTTTCTGTATCAACTCAATTCATCAACGTTCATTAATTTTTTAGAAACATTAACTGGTATTGATGGAATCATCCCTGATCCTCATTTTGTTGGTGGTGGCTTGCATCAGATCGAAAAAGGTGGTTACTTAAAAATCCATGCTGATTTCAATCGCCATACAAAATTGCGCCTTGACCGCCGCTTAAATCTTCTGATCTATCTCAACAAAGATTGGGAAGAAGACTATGGTGGTTATTTTGAAATGTGGGATGAAAAAATGACAAAGTCTGAGAAAAAAATTCTCCCCATCTTCAACCGATGTGTCATATTTAATACTACAGATTTTTCCTATCACGGACATCCTGATCCATTAACTTGTCCAGAAGGACGGACTCGGAAATCCTTGGCACTTTACTACTACAGCAATGGCAGACCAGCTGAAGAGCTTTCCAAGGGTGGGGATCATTCGACATTATTTAAGGCTCGACCAGGAGAAAAAATAGAACTTAAAAAATCTCCAGTCACCAAAGTCAAAACATTTATTAAGAAGTTAATTATTGAGTAAGCGGTCAGCGGTCAGCCGTCAGCCGTCAGTGGTCAGCGGTCAGCGGTCAGCCGTTGGCCTTTGGCACCTCAAGTAGCGTGGGCGTAGCCCATAAGCTGAAAGCTGAAAGCTGATAGCTAATACCTGAAAGCTGATAATTACTCAAGCAACTCTGTTCACGTTCATGCCCAAAAAAGCCAATGAGTTTTTTAGTCCCCATCGTCATGTTAGGCTGGATTCCAGTTGTGCTTTATCTCTTCATGAGAATTCCAGCTCAGCGGGCAGTTATTGTGAGTTTCATCGTAGCATGGCTATTCCTACCTGTGGCAGAATATGCTTTGCCTGGTCTACCTGACTATACTAAGATGTCGGCAACTTGCTACGGTATTTTGTTGGCTACGTTTATATACGATGTTGGGCGTTTGAGCTCCTTTAAACTCAGCTGGATAGACTTGCCCATGCTGATTTGGTGCCTATGTCCATTAGCTTCATCTATTACGAATGGGTTGGGGGCTTACGATGGTTTCTCTACTGTTTTGACGCAAACTTTGACCTGGGGAGTACCCTATTTTCTCGGTCGAATCTATCTCAATAACTTGAGTGGATTGCGTGACTTGGCAATTGGCATTTTCATGGGCGGGTTGGTATATGTTCCCCTATGTTTGTACGAAATTCGCTTTAGTCCGCAGCTCCATAGGATATTTTACGGCTTCCATGCTCATCCTGACTTTGGCCAAACCATGCGTTACGGGGGATGGAGACCGACAGTATTTATGATCCACGGTTTGCCAGTGGGTCTGTGGATGATGGCAGCTAGTTTAGTGGGAATTTGGCTATGGCACACTGGGGTGATCAAACAACTGTGGAATATTCCCATGAAGTGGCTGGTAGGTGCCGTGTTGTTCACATTTATATTGTGCAAATCTACTGGTGCCTATTTCTTACTACTCTTAGGCGTTGGGATCTTGTTTGTGGGCAAGCAATTTCGTACTGCTTTGCCAGTCTTTATCCTAATTGGGGTTATTTGTTCTTACTTATACATTAACTCACAGACTGAGACCTACGTTAGTGATCAGATTATCTCAAATGTATCGAGTGTGGTTCCTGAAGAGCGTATCCAATCCTTACAGTTTAGATTTGATAATGAAGAGTTACTTGTAGATAAAGCACGGGAACGGATCGTGTTTGGCTGGGGAGGATGGGGAAGAAGTCTGATATTTAATGACAACGGTGATCAAGTTACAATTCCAGATAGTTTGTGGATTATTGCCTTTGGTGAAACTGGTACCGTTGGATTAGCCAGCCTGACCATATCCTTACTAATGCCGGTGTTGACTATGTTTTGGTTCCGTTGTCCAGCGGAGTTGTGGCCAAAGCGGCAAGCGGCACCAGTGGCGGTGCTGACGGTGGCTGTAGCCTTGTACATGGTGGAATTTCTGGTCAATGCCCATGGTAATCCAGTCTTTGTATTGGCTTGTGGAGGACTATCAGGATTGGTGGTCAAAGAACCTACAACCAATAAGGTGAAAAAAGCCCCTGCATTGGCACCCCAGCGTTCTCGTAATCAAAATCGTAATCAAAATCGTAATCAACGGAGACAAGTTCAACGGAATTAGGGAGTAGGGAGTAGGGAGTAGGGAATAGGGAATAGGGAATAGGGAATAGGGAATAGGGAATAGGGAATAGGGTAAAAAAACGTGTTCATTTTTACGGTTTTAAAAACGCTATTTTTTGAATAAAAAAAATATCAAAATAACTAACAAATAATCATTATTTTTATAATCTAAAAAAACAGCAAAACTTAGTTATGTCTAATGAAATAAAAAACAATACCGTAAATTCTTTACTTATAGTAATTGTTAACTACAAAACCCCTAGTCTAACTATAGACTGCTTACGCTCTCTAGCGGATGAAATCCCAGGTTTATCGAATACTTGGGTGGTAGTGGCAGATAATGCCTCTGGGGATGGATCGGCTGTTGCGATTAAAAATGCGATCGCAAAGGAAAACTGGAGTAGTTGGGCATCGGTGATGGCACTAGAGCACAATGGTGGATTTGCCTTTGGCAATAACGCTGTAATCCGCCCAGCTCTGACGTCTAATCAGCCACCGGATTATGTGTTGTTGCTCAATCCAGACACCATTGTTCGTCCTAGAGCGATCAAAACCCTGGTGGAGTTTATGAATGACCATCCCCAGGTGGGTATTGCTGGCTCTCGCCTGGAAGAGCCTGACAGTACCCCTCAGTGTTCAGCATTTCGGTTTCATACCGTCCTCAGTGAGCTAGATTCTGGTTTGCGTCTGGGTATCGTATCGACATTATTATCGAAGTGGGTAGTTTGGCCACCGATTCCTGACCAACCCTGTCCAACGGATTGGGTAGCTGGGGCAAGTATGATTATTCGCCGGGAAGTGTTTGAGCAGGTTGGCCTGATCGATGAAGCGTATTTCATGTATTACGAAGAAATGGACTTTTGCCTGCAAGCCCAGAGAGCTGGCTGGGAATGCTGGTATGTCCCTGAAAGTCGCGTAGTCCACTTAGTTGGCCAAAGTTCAGGTGTTACCGACACCAAGCGTCCACCCAAACGCCGACCCCAGTATGTCTTTGATTCTCGGCGACGGTATTTCCTCAAAAACTATGGTTGGTTTTACGCTGCTCTAGCCGATCATACCTGGGCTTCTAGTTATTTATTGTGGCAATTGCGCCGAGTGGTTCAAGGTAAACCCAATCTTGAGCCGCCCCACTTACTTAGTGATTTTCTCCGCAATAGTGTGTTTTGTAAAGGTGGTGCTTTTAGTAGTCCGAAGATTTCGTGATGAGTTATTAGCTATCAGCTATCAGCTATCAGCTATCAGCTATCAGCTATCAGCTATCAGCTATCAGCTTTCAGCTATCAGCTTTCAGCTTTCAGTTATCAGTTATCAGCTATCAGCTATCAGCTTATGAGTCTGCCACAGCGTCGAAGCCTGTTCTACAAAGCTGCCCAGACTTTCAATTTTATTTGAAGCTGACAGCTGACCCCTGACCGCTGAATGCTTACAATTCCCAATTCTTCATTCTTCATTCTAAATTCTTCATTCTAAATTCTTCATTCTTCATTCTTCATTCTAAATTCTTCATTCTAAAAAAAGATTATGGTGATGCCAACAGATTTAACGGCAAACTCTACCGAGCCAAAAACCGATAATTTGGGACTTTGGCAACAAATTAAAGAAGATTGGAAAGCCCATGGTTGTGATTGGACTAAGCCTGGATTTCGGGCTGTGGCGGTGCAGCGGTTTGGAGTCTGGAGAATGAACATCCAACCGAAGTTACTACGGGCTCCCTTTAGTATTCTATACCGAGCATTATATCGGAAAGTTCGTAATACCTATGGGATTGAATTACCTTACACGGTAAAGCTTGGTCGCCGAGTAATTATTGAGCATCAAAGTGGGATTGTGATTCATGGAGATTGCACTATTGGTGATGATAGTATCCTCCGTCAAGGGGTCACTTTAGGTAATCGTTATTTAGATCGTCCTTTGGATGCCCCCATTTTAGGAAAACGTGTCAATGTTGGTGCTGGTGCCAAGATTTTTGGCAAGGTTACTATCGGTAATGGAGCGAATATTGGTGCTAATGCTGTAGTTTTATCGGATGTACCTGCTGGGGCTACAGTAGTGGGAATTCCTGCTAAGGTTATTAAGGTGCGTTCTTTTGAAGAGAATGGCTCTATTTGAGATGTAAACAAGGGAATCGGGAATCGGGAATCGGGAATCGGGAATCGGGAAAGAGTTGCGTAGGGTGCTTTAGGGACGGGCAAACCCTGATTTTATAGGTAGCCAGTGTTAGGATAATCCGTCCGAAAATTGTAACGGGCAAGATGCCCATTCCACCCACCGGGTCAAACAGTAAAAATGAGATGCACCCGCAATTACTTTGTATAATGGATTTAGACAAAGTAATTGGACAGTCTTCCTAAGACTTATGCGTGACCTAGAACAACTGACCAAAGATATTCAAGAACTACCAGAAGACGCTCAAAACATTATTGCCGATATCATTGAGGTGTTCAAAAAACAGTATGTAACGAAAAAACCGGCATCTCTTAATCCTCTGGAATTAGACAATCAACCTTTTATTGGTATGTGGAGTGATCGACAAGATACTCAAAATAGTAGCGAATGGGTGAGAAGAATTAGACAAAAGCATTGGCAGGGGTAAAATGGCAGTAATTCTAATTGACACTGATATTTTGATTGATCTTGCCAATAACGACTCAATTGCTAAAGAACGCCTGCTTATAGAATCTCAAACATCTTTATTGAAAATCAGTATTATTACTAAACTAGAATTAATTGTTGGTTGCCGAAATAAACAAGAATTAGACTCTTTGGATAAATTCCTCAGACAGTTTTCTATCATTCAACTCAATGCTCAGATATCCCTCAAAGCAGAACAGTTGATGGGCAGCTACTATCTCAGTCATGGACTCCTAATCCCAGATGCTATAATTGCTGCTACCGCTATTGAAAATCGAATTCCTCTACTCAGTAAAAATCAACGAGATTATCGCTTTATCTCAGAACTAAATCTATTGAAATATCCATAACGTTGATGGAAAAATATTCCCGATTACCGACTCCCTAAAACATAATCAGCTAATAATAATCACAGCAAACTTAGGGATTGTAGGGTTTTAAGCTCTGCTTCAAAATCAGCAACATCATAATTCAAATCTAAACCGCGCTTGGGCAGTTCATGCTGAAATTCAATCACGGTTAACCCCGTCCAGGCACGGACTTTACCACTGCTGATTTTGTCTTGCTTATAGAGCATCAGGGCAATTTCAAGTTTGAATTCATCCTCAGTCATTTCGCTAGCTTGGACAATGTCGTCAGGGATAACTACACTCATAGCTACACTGATAAGGGATTCCTCTATTATGAATAGTTACTTTAATTTTATCATAAATTTAAACTGAATCCTAACACCCGTTCACGCCACACCCAGCTAATAATAATTCCTCTATACTTGATTAACTCTTGCCTCTTGCCTCTTGCCTTTTGCCTCTTATCTCTTCCCGACTCCCGACTCCCGACTCCCGACTCCCTAAAACCCCAAACTTTCCACTTTACCCAATTGAAAAATACTGTAAAATTATAGTAGTTAACTTACTACGCCCCCACAAAGAGTTATGCTCAAAGCAATTACTGCTAGTGGAAAAATCGATCCATCAGGTCAATTATCTTTAGACTACCCAATTGAAGGTACTCCCCCTAAGTCAGTACGAGTAATTATTCTTTTTGACGAAACAGATGGGGAGGTAAATAGGTTTTGGAAGTCAGTAACTATCAACAGCAACCACTCCTGTCAGCTAAACAGTTGCAAGAGGGATTAAAGCAGGCGTTGACAGAATCGGGGTATGATTCAAGGGAGAAAATTATCGAGCTTGTCCAGGAAATTAAGCAGGAAATCTCTCAAGAGCGTCAAGACAAACAAATGAAGACTAACCACAAATGAACCGTCGCCGCATTCTCAAAGCTGGACAGCCTTACAGCTTTAGGCAATATTTTAACCTTCCTTTTACCCTAGAAGATATCTTGGCTGAATTTGACTGTACCCTTGTGCGATCGCATATCGATCTACCTCGTCAGCCTTTCACTGCAGCTATTGAACCCCTGCTGCACCAAATCGAGCGTAACCGCAAGCGCATTGAGCTGATCAACGAAACTGCCCGTCGGGAAGCCCTGATCGCACCAATTCTGTTTGAAGTAGTCGATCTAACTAATCACCGCATTTACATTGAATATTCCATCGCCGTTAGCGAACACCTGCGGGGAACTTTAGATTATTATATTGCCAACCATAACCTGATTGTGATCGAAGCCAAACAATCTGATCTGGTAAGGGGCTTCACTCAACTGGCGGTGGAGTTGGTTGCCCTTGATCAGTGGCTCCAGTCTGACCAGAGAATTTTGTACGGCATTGTTACCACCGGAGAAGACTGGCGTTTCGGTACTTTTAATCGCGTTGAACGTTCCATACAACAAGACCCCAAGCGCTACATCGTCCCAGAAGAGCTAACCGAGTTGCTGGAAATTTTAGTCGGGATTATGAATTGAAACCATAGCTGAATGCTTACTATGAAATGCACCCCCAAGCCTCACCTAATTGATAAGCGCTATACTAAATGAAGTAAACCATGAAGCAAACAAGGTGTTAAAATCTATGGCAAAGAATACTCAAAGTCATTTTGCTCCCTACTTAAGACATAGAGGGAACACTGTTGAAGAACAAATTAAACTCAATCAACCTGCTCTGGCATGGCTAAGAAAACGCCTTGAAGAGGAAATCACACAAGAAGAAGCTAAGATTCGACAGGAAGATTTAGAAAATTTTAAACAAATTGTTGATAGTTTTCGCCCAGAAGGCTCTAAGCTATATAGCTAATAATGATTGTTTTTGTCGATACAGGCGTTTTAGGGTTATTATCTTCTCCCAATGACAAATTAGAAGCACAACAATGTCAGCAATGGCTTTACTCTCTTTTAGCTAGAGGAGTTTATGTACTGAGTTCTGATTTGTGTGATTATGAAGTTAGAAGAAGTTTAATCTTAGATGGCATGAGAAAACCATCACATCAAGGTTTAGCTAATCTTGATGAGCTGGGCAATATCATTGACTTTCTACCGATAACTCAACCGGTTATGCGTCATGCTGCTCAACTTTGGGCAATGTCTCGCCATCAAGGAATGCCGACCGCTGATGACAAAACTATTGATAATGATGTGATAATTGCTGCTCAGTGTCAACTATTTCAACAAGAAAACTTAGGACAACGTTTAGTTATTGCTACCACTAACGTTAAACATCTAAGTCGTTTCCTTGAGTCTCGACGATGGCAAGATATTAGATTTTGAAATTAGGGATGCGATGTTGCTCTGTATTTTCTGAACTTTATTTCAGTGCAATTATTCCCCATGGCACAGGCATCAACTACATCCTAACACTGGTTCCCTTAACACCCAGTAAAGCTAATCATAATTCCTCTATCCTTGATTAACTCTTACCTATTGCCTATTGCCTATTGCCTATTGCCTCTTATCTACTTCCACCATCGACTAACATCTTCAACCGCTACCACCGTTTCTCTTAGGGCTTCAATACCCCCAAACTTGATGATTAAAGGAGCTAATTGAGGAAGAGCTTTAAGAAAATTGCGACGTCTTAGACTAGCTAAACTATCAAGAATTTGTTGCCAAAGAGGAAAATCAACTGAGGAAGGAGTTAAGTTTTCAATCAAGTGCTGTAAGGCTTCGTCTCGCTGGAATTCATCGGAAATCCCTTTGGCACAATCTAAGGCTTGGGGTAACAAGGTTTCGGGTAAGTGGGGGGCTAAGCCAATTAAGGCATTAGCTCGGAATAATTCATTGGAAATCCATCTGGCGAAATCTAAGACTTCCGGTAGCACATCGGATGAGTGGGGGGCTAAGGCGATTAAGGCTAATACTCGGGAGAGTTGATCCCAAATCCATCTGGCGCAATCTAAGGCTTCTGGTAACACTTCCGGTAATTTGGGGGCTAAGGCGACTAAGGCTAATACTCGGCGGTATTCATCGGAAATCCCTCTGGCGCAATCTAAGGCTTTCGGTAACAAGGTTTCGGGTAAGTGGGGGGCTAAGCCAATTAAGGCATTAGCTCGGTCTACTTCAAACTCAATCCCTCTGGCGCAATCTAAGACTTGGGGTAACATCATATCCGGTAAGTGTGGGGCTAAGGCTCCTAAGGCTCTGGCTCGGTCTGATTCATCGGAAATCCCTATGGCGCAATCTAAGGCTTTCGGTAACAACACATCGGGTAAGTGGGGGGCTAAGACTTTTAAGGCTGATACTCGGTGGTATTCAAACTCAATCCCTCTGGCGCAATCTAAGGCTTGGTATAACAACACATCGGGTAAGTGGGGGGCTAAGACTTTTAAGGCTAATACTCGGTATGCTTCATACTTAATCCCTGTGGCGCAATCTAAGGCTTCCGGTAACATATCCGGTAAGTGGGGGGCTAAGGCTACTAAGACTCTGGCTCGGTGGTCTTCAGACTTAATCCCTCTGGCGCAATCTAAGGCTTGGGGTAACAACACATCAGGTAAGTGGGGGGCTAAGGCTACTAAGGCTTCTGCTTGGTATAATTCATCGGAAATCCCTATGGCGCAATCTAAGGCTTTCGGTAACAACACATCAGGTAAGTGAGGGGCTAAGGCCACTAAGGCATTAGCTCGGTTTACTTCAAACTCAATCCCTCTGGCGCAATCTAAGGCTTGGGGTAACACATCAGGTAAGTGGGGGGCTAAGGCTCCTAAAACTCTGGCTCGTGAGTATTTAGACTCAATCCCTATAGCGCAATCTAAGGCTTGGGGTAACAACACATCGGGTAACTGGGGGGCTAACCCGATTAAGGCATTAGCTCGGAAGTGTTCATCGGAAATCCCTCTGGCGCAATCTAAAGCTTCCGATAACACATTGGGTAAGTGGGGGGCTAAGGCTCCTAACACTCTGGCTCGGTATTTTTGATGGGAAATCCCTCTGGCGCAATCTAAGGCATCGGGTAACAAGGTTTCGGGTAAGTGGGGGGCTAAGACTTTTAAGGCATCGGCTCGGGTTTCTTCATCGGAAATCCCTATGGCGCAATCTAAGGCTTTCGGTAATAAGGTTTTGGGTAAGTGGGGGGCTAAGGCGATTAAGGCTTGTGCTCGATCGTATTCAGACTCAATCCCTATGGCGCAATCTAAGGCTTTCGGTAATAAGGTTTTGGGTAAGTGGGGGGCTAAGGCGATTAAGGCTCTGGCTCGGTCTGATTCATCGGAAATCCATCTGGCGCAATTTAAGGCTTCCAGTAACACATCCGGTGAGTGGGGGGCTAAGGCGATTAAGACATCGACTCGGTCGTTTTTATCACAAATCTCTCTGGCATAATCTAAGGCTATGGGTAACGACGGTGAGTGGGGGGCTAAGACTTTTAAGGCATTGGCTCGGTCTGATTCATCGGAAATCCCTCTGGCCCAATCTAAGACTTGGGGTAACAAGGTTTCGGGTAAGTGGGGGGCTAAGGCGATTAAGGCATCGGCTCTGTAGTCTTCATACTTAATTTCTATGGCGCAATCTAAGGCTTGGGGTAACAAGGTTTCGGGTAATTTGGGGGCTAAGGCAACTAAGACTCTGACTCGGTAGTATCCATCCAAAATAAAGCTGGCGCAATCTAAGGCCTCCGGTAACAAGGTTTCGGGTAAGTGGGGGTCTAAGGCGACTAAGGCTAAAGCTCGGGAGTATAAATACTTCATCCGTCTAGCGCAATCTAAGGCTTGGTATAACAACACATCGGGTAATTTGGGGGCTAAGGCTCCTAAGGCATCGGCTCGGGTTTCTTCATCCGAAATCCCTCTGGCGCAATCTAAAGCTTCCGGTAATAAAGAAGGGGGAAGATACTCAATGATTGCCTTCAAACCCTCTACTTGACTACTAGAATCTTTAATCTGTCGCACATAAGCTAGTCCTTGGGCTGGCATCCACATTTCGTTCTCCAGTAATGCTGCCATTAACTCTGGAGGAATATTTCCGGCCAAGCTGTTGAGGGATGTAGTAATCAGAGCATAACGACACTGTAAACCAATCGATTCTGTAGGATTTTCCTTAAACTTAGCTGCTGCTATTGCCCAAGCTCTCGATACATCCTTAACAAAATTGGCAGTTTTTCCCTGTCTATCACACTGCCAATACCAACCGTTATCTCCTGCTGGAGTTTCTTCTTTAAGGAGTTGATGAATGTCATCTATCTTTTGGGCTTTCTCTAGGTGCCAGGTTAAGTGGCTATAGATATAACCATCATCGGGTAAGGTATGCCAGAGGTTGTTATCGGTTAAATTTCGATACTTATCCAAGAATGTGCCATGAGCAGCAGGCAGAGTTATGCCTAATCCTGGTAGATTTCCCTTGCGTTTCGGTTTTGGAGAAGCAGTCAATAAATTACGTGCAAGGTCATGAAATAAGTCATGTAAACGGTAGGTTGGTGTTCCATCTGCCCCAGGGATACCAGGCAATAACAGCGCTTTATCTTGGAAGTAGCGCAACTCCTCTGCTGCATCCCGCTCATCATCCATATCCCAGAGGGTTGCAATCATTGCCTGAGTAATGTTTACATCATCCGGTAATATTCCCAGCCAAATAAAGTCTTCTCGTTCTTGTTCTGGTAATCTTTTTATGCTCAAGTTTAATGATGCAGTTAAGCTGAGGCGTTTTAAACTTCTCTCATCCTTAGCATCTCTAGCCCCTGATTGATTCAATCCTTTTAAGCGAGCTACCTCTTGCTGCATATCTTGTAATAAAACTTTCCAAGGAGTACCACCAGCAACCTGTGCAGCAATTAGTTCTAGCGCCAAAGGCAGGTAACCGACCTCTTTGGCTAAAGCTTCAGCTTCCTGAGTTTCTGTATCAGTGAGGTTACGTCCTAGTTTTTTGGTCAGCAGTTCCATGGCTTGCCATGGGTGCATCACATCCAGACGATATTCTCTGGCTTGGAGAATTTCAGCGATCGCAGCTTCACGAGTTGTTACCAACATTTGACAACTCGATGCACCAAAATCAAAACATTCTGCATCCTCTGTATTCCAAACATCATCAAGCACCAGCAAGGCTTTTTTATCAGACAATAACGTTTTTAATTGTGAAGAAGCGCTATCAATGTTAATCGGTTTGAAGTCATAATCTCCTAATTGCTGTATCCACGTACTTAGAAAGGATAAAATATCAGGCTGCTGACCTAAAGTTGCCCAAAAAATTCCATCGGCAAAATGGGATTGAACCTCTGGATCATGGGCTAAAGCGGCAGCTAAGGTGGATTTCCCAATTCCTCCTAAACCATAGATTGCACTAACAACTAAGGTGCCAGCTCTAGCGGTTTCTTCGGATAACAGAATTTGTTTTAGTCGTTGGCTTACTTCCGGGCGTTCGACATAATACGGAGGTAGTGGGGGAGCTTGATTTGGTCGAGTTTGGTTAACCTGCCTCCCAGGCGACTGCACTCAAAAAGTATTATTATTAGTAATATTTTGGAATCCTGTATTAATTTCAGTATTAGTATTACCTTGATTAATATCCCTTCTGGCCAAGTTCTTCACGTTGTTGTAATTCTCACTAGTAGCTTTATGGGATTCCAAAGCTTTGGTAATCTTTTGAAGAATTTCCTCTAAGTTAGGCAAAGCTTGAGCATCAACCGTAGTCACCAAACGATCCATGGCTTGGGCAACTTCAGTATTTTCCTTCGCTGCTGTTTCTAGCTCCAATACCACGTCAGCATAATTAAGAGGTACCCCTGGGGCTTTCTCGATCGCAGTTACTGTCTCTGGAGACTGTTTTCTCAGGGATTCCAGAAACCCGCTAACTGTGTCCCAGAAAACTTGCCCGATATTTTCCCCAGTTTTTTCTAGAGCTTTAGTGGCGAGCACAGTAGCAATAGCGAAAATGGCAGCGGCTAATGGTTCCATAGTTTAAGGAGATTATTTACAGTTTCAGCTTAGATCATTTTTTATTAGTTTTTTTTAAATTTTTGGCTAAAATAATTATTGCCATAAGAGGAAAATTAATTGGCAAATTAACCACCTAAGCAATCAGTGTAACTAAGTCTTTATTCCTACTATTTATGGTAGCGATCACCGCTAGTTAGGGGCTGATATCTTGGGCTATTGTCATCAACTCTAAGGTGGGCAGTGCTTACTAATGCGATCGCCAGCTGCTGTTATCTCTATCTGGCACTGCCCACCCTACATCTCCTTAACTTGATTGGTAGCAATATCTGCTTCTGCTCTGGCAATCAGGCTATCTAGCTTTCCAGATTTTAGGTCAGATTCTAGCTGCTGGTCCCACCTATTGTCTAAATCATCTAAATAATGTTGTAAACGGGCTGCCAGCTCTCGAATCTCGCTCTTCGGTAATTGTCGAATAGCCGTTTCGATTTCATCAAGGGTTAACATAACTAGTTTGTAAATGATAATTGATACTATGCTATAGCATTTTTCCTTGAGATGTAAACATAGGATTGATCTAAAAAGGCAGTCGGGAGATAGAGTGTGAGTTTTTTGTGATAACTGAGTAATCTCCAATTTCCATAAAAAAAAGCTTAGCTATTCTATCAGATAACCTTTTTTTATATTTTCTGTTTATTGTTACCTGATCTATAAAAAAAATACTGCATAAATTACACAAAATTGAGTAGATTAATAGCTACAAAAACTATTTGTAAATAAATGTAATTATTTTGAATTACCCCTTGCATTTTTTCCAGGAGTTATCTATACTATAGAAAGTTACGACCGATACTAATAGCCGCGCTGGTTAAAACTGTTAACCACGACCAGCGCGGCTTTCCTCCCTCCTAAAAAGGAGTTATTTCCATGATGCGAAAAAAAATCACGATCATCAATCCTCGCTGGCTACATCTCAGTAAGCGAACAGCGATTAGCGCTACGCCCACGCTACGGGAACAGTTATAGCAGTCGCCAGGGCAGTTAGGACATGACAAAAGTCTCAAACCTAAGTAAGCGCAAGAGTTTGACTTATGAGTTATGACTTATGAGTTATGAGTTATGACTTCTGACTTCTGACGGCTGACTTATGAGAGCTGACTTATGAGAGCTGACTTATGAGAGCTGACGGCTGACTGCTGACTGCTGAATAATTAAATTTTACGAGAGTAAAAAAACAGGAAAACAACGAGCGAGAGTTAGCCACCTAATTTATTAGGTGGGCGGCGTTCGCGTAGCGTGGCCTACGGCCAGCGTGCCGGGATTTATCCCGGCCATCGTATCATGGAAGTTGCTTTGTTCTTCCCAGGGTTTCTAAGAATTCAGACAGAGTTAACCCAGATTCTTTTGCCATCTCTTTTAGTCCGTTCCAGGCCATTTCTGTGGTCATAACGCTATAGGATTTTTTTCGCACACCATGTCAGCTCGATCTTCCAACTTTTATTGGAATTTTTTATGACATTTTATTGATCATTATTTTTTCAGGGTATATAATTAAATTAACACAGCAAAAGGTCGATGCAATATGTATGGTTGCCAACAGCATTTAATAACTACAACGCCCGAGAATCAGGCAGTTATAGAATTTATTTGTTCAGAAGCCAATAAACTGACCAATTGCGGAATATATTATTGTCGTCAAACGCTTTTCAAGAACCGCAAATATCTCAGTAACGCCGAGTTAGACAAGATAATGAAGACTAATGTTCACTTTAAGGCAATGAGATCTGCATGTGCTCAACAGGCGTTGCACGGAGTTATTGAGTCTTTTAAGTCTTATAAAGCTCTCAAGAAGCTATACGACAAAGGGCAATTAGTAGATAAGCCCAGAATTCCAAAGTACCGCAAAAAAGGGGGTCTGGCTGTAGTTAGTTATCCCGCTCGGTGGGTGAAGCTAGTAAAAGGCCAACTTAAATTTACCTTAGGAAAGCAGATAAAAGTCTGGTTTGGGATTGACCACTTCTTGATGCCAATGCCATCCAACATAGACTTCAAGTCGATCAAGGAATATCGCTTTGTCCCAAGGAATGGCTGTTTTTACCTGGAATTTGTATATGAGAGACTAAACCCTGAACCAGTAGTGCAAACGAACAATGTCTTAGGTATAGATCCAGGTCTCAATAACTGGCTGACTTGTGTCTCCAATGTGGGAAAATCTTTCATCATAGATGGCAGGAAAATTAAATCACAGAATCAGTGGTACAACAAGCGTGTTGCTGCAATCAAAAAAGGAAAGCCTCAAGACTATTGGGATGAACAACTGGCTTCTGTAACCGAAAAGCGTAACCGACAGATGCGTGACAATGTGAACAAAGTTGCTAGATTCGTTATTAACTGGTGCCAAATCAACTTAGTCAGTACGATCGTGTTTGGCTGGAATAAGCGGAATAAAGACAGTATCAATATTGGCAAAAATAACAATCAGCAGTTCGTCCAAATCCCTACTGCTAAATTAAAAAATAGGATCGAACAACTGTGCATTGAAAACGGAATTAAATTTATCGAAACCGAAGAAAGTTACACCAGCAAAGCTAGCTTTTTAGATCGTGATTTCCTACCTGTGCTCGGCGCGAAACCTGTTCGCGAAGCGTGCGCCAAAGCGCAGGGGTGGGCAGCAAGCGGAAAAAGAGTAAAGCGTGGACTTTATCGGTCAAGCAAAGGTGATTTGATTAATGCCGACTGCAATGGAGCTTGTAACATTCTCCGAAAAGTAGTGACACAGCTAGGGTTTCCCCTAGCCGAGGTCAGTAGAGCAGACTTGAACCTGCCACAACGATACCGACTAAATTCACTGTCTAGATCGTATCGTGAAGCGTCACGGAGCGCGGTTTTAACCCGCGAAGTGACATCCGCTTAGAATCTACGTTTTTCAAGGCGTAGAGAGTTCAAAGGAATATATTTCGACGAATAAAAAAAGAAAACCTGTAATACTAGCATACAATAGTGAAAATATCGTCTACTATAAGAGTAAGTTACTGCTTAACTCCTCACTGGACAAACACTGTCAAGTACCCGGGGAATTAATAGTTATAGTTACTCATAGAATCAAGGGAACTAGTGTAAGGATAAGCTAAGTTAATGGTCACTCAGGGCTTAGGCTTATTTAAGATTAGGGTTTTATCTACGCCAAAAGAGTTTTCACTAGTAGCCCAAGGCCAAAAAAATAATTAATTCAGGGGTCTACGCTGAAAGCTGAAAGCTGACGGCTGAAAGCTGACGGCTGAAAGCTGACGGCACCTCAAGTAGCGCATATGGTTACAAGTATTGATTTTTCTTCTAAGCACTAAACCTTTGATTACTAATGTCTAAACAAAACCGTAAAAGGTCAAGGTGCACCAGCGGTTGGAGGCTGCAAAGTTGGAAAATTTGCTTGCCCGCGATCGCAATAATCATGCTGTTGTGTGCCGACGTAGCAGTAGCCCAGAATCCACCTTTTCAGACTACCCTTGCATCTCTCCAAATCACCGTGGATACTATCTGGGTGATATTCACTGGTTGTTTAGTATTTTTCATGAACGCGGGCTTTGGGATGTTGGAAGTTGGTCTTTGCCGCCAAAAGAACGCTGCCAACATTTTGACTAAAAACCTGATTGTGTTTGCCCTGTCTACAGCAGCTTTCTGGGTAGTTGGCTTTGCTGTCATGTTTGGTGATGGAAACCCTGTTTTTGGTTTCAATGGCTTTTTCCTTTCAGGATTAGATAATAGTCCAGCCATAGGAGAAGCCTACAACGGTGTCTTCTATTCACTAAAAGATATTGGTATACCCCTCAACGCCAAGTTCTTTTTTCAACTGGTTTTTGCTGGAACTGCTGCCACTATTGTTTCTGGAGCAGTGGCCGAGCGCATCAAATTTTCTGGGTTTTGTCTGTTCAGCGTTCTACTTGTGGGCATCATTTACCCAATCACAGGTCACTGGATTTGGGGAGGAGGCTGGCTAGGAGGAGGCTGGCTACAAGGGCTGAAATTTTGGGACTTTGCTGGTTCAACCGTAGTTCACTCCGTAGGCGGTTGCTGTGCCTTAGTAGGTGCTTACCTTCTCGGACCACGCAGGGGCAAATATATAGATGGCGTCTCCTATGGGCTGCCCGGACACAATCTCAGCCTGGCGATTCTGGGTTGCTTGATTTTATGGCTGGGCTGGTTTGGTTTTAATCCCGGCTCAACCATTTTTAATCCCGGAACGACGAATTTAGATCCCAACGCCATTAGCCATATTGTCCTCACGACCAATACAGCAGCTTGTGCAGGGGCTATTGCCGCAGCTCTAACTACCTGGTTTGACCCAAGGGATCCTGACAGTAAGCCTGACCCCACTATGATTATTAACGGAGTACTGTCGGGTTTAGTAGCTATTACTGCATCCTGTCGATTCGTTACCATTGGTAACGCTCTCACCATCGGTCTGATTGCAGGAATAATTGTAGTCTTTTCAGTGGACTTCTGGGACAGAATGAAAATTGATGATCCAGTAGGTGCTATTTCTGTCCATCTTGTTGGTGGAGTCTGGGGAACACTGGCTTTAGCTCTTTTCAGTGAAGGACCTGGTGCTTTATATAGTATTGGTGATGGTCCAGTAGCCGGACTATTCTGTGGTGGCGGGATAGATAGTATCCGCCAGCTTTCTATTCAACTACTTGGCATTGTTGTTGTAAACCTGTCAACGGTTGTCTTGAGCTCGCTGGCTTGGTTATTTGTTAAAAGCATACTTTCCTCAAGTCTGAGAGTTACAGAAAAAGCAGAAATTGAAGGTCTAGATTTCCACGAACACCGTATGACTGCCTACAGTGGCTTTTTGTTTAAGGGAGATGTCAAGCAATCACGGCTGAGGGATCAGCAAAGACATAATTAACACACTGTTCTGTAGATACAATCAAACCAAATTCTAGGATTCAACCGGTTATGAAGGTAATCAATAACAGTATTTTCCAGCAAATAAGTTTAATTTGATACAGACAAACTAAGCCAAAGGATTAGAATCATAAATCAAATTAGTTTAGGAATAGTGTGATCATAGTTTTATTGGATACCGATCAAGACTATCAAGATAGCAATCCGTGTAGCAATTGAGATAACTTTGATCCCTATTCCCTGTTCCCTGTTCCCTTTGTTAGAGTAGTTTAATCAAAATTAATCCCATGACCATAATCAATATGTCAAACCAACAACAAGATTACGATAGCCTTGTTAGGGATTTAGTAGCTGCTCATGATGACATTTTAGGTGCAGTTATCCTCTATAAACAGTTACCAATTACTCAGGTAATAGGTAGATTAAATAAAACTGAAACTCTAAAAATAGCAGAGAAAATAGTCGATTTTCACAACTATATTAACCGCTTACCTAGTCTGGTAAACAACGAAAAAATATTGATGGAATCTAGAGATACTTTGCTGATTGTTGTTTTTTACCCTAATCAGTGTTTGTTGCTCGTTAAAGCTAAGCAAACTGATATCGTTGGCAGGATTCTACATGCTATTGAAGAAACCTCCAAAAAGATTCAGTCTTTACTTGACCCTAGAGTAAATTCTCGGAATGGTTATCAGTATTTTGAGCAGCCAAAGGATAATGAAATAATATACAGGAAGAAACCCCTAAGTCCTGAATTTTAGGACGTTCCCAAATGTCAATACAACTGGGGCACAAAGAATTGCACATTCAGAGGTGGGCGCACATAGTTATTGGGAGCCTTCTTGCGTGGGGGTAATTCTAGAGGTTCTGGTGTCATATCAACATAGGGAATCTTGCTGAGAATATGACTGATGCAATTGAGCCGAGCACGCTTTTTGTCATCAGCTTCCACCGTGAACCATGGCGCTTCTGGAATATTGGTGTGAGCCAACATGTTGTCTTTTGCTTGGGAATATTCCACCCAGCGATCGCGAGATTCTAGATCCATCGGGCTGAGCTTCCAGCGACGAGCGGGATCGGTGGTGCGAGATTGGAACCGTCGCTCTTGCTCTTCATCGCTGACTGAAAACCAATACTTCAGCAAAATTATGCCGGATCTGACCAACATCCGCTCAAATTCTGGGCAGGTTTCCATGAATTCCTGATACTCTGCATCGGTACAAAAACCCATCACATGCTCCACCCCAGCGCGATTGTACCAACTGCGGTCAAAACAGACAATTTCACCGGCTGCGGGCAGATGAGCGACATAGCGCTGGAAATACCATTGGGTCTTTTCCCGATCACTCGGTGTACCCAATGCCACAATTCGGCAGCCACGTGGATTTAGGGGTTCGGTAATCCGTTTAATAGTGCCTCCCTTACCCGCTGCATCACGTCCTTCAAACACAATCACAATGCGGGTACCAGTATGCTTAGCCCAGTATTGCATTTTCACCAGTTCCAATTGCAGACGGGCAAGCTCCTTTTCATAAATTTTCCTGAGAAGTTTAGAGCTGCCTTCTGCCTCAGAAATGTGGTAGAACACTTTTCGTTCTGAATTTGAGAGATTGGCCTTCTTTTGTTTCTTGAGTTTTTTCTTATTTAATTTTTTCTTATTTAATTTTTTCTTATCTTTCTTTTTACTATCTGCTTCTGGTAGATGATTCTTTCTCTTCGCCGGTTGGGACTTATCCCCATTCATAGATTTAGTTTTCATTGCTATAGAACCCTGTATTTGTATTGAGCTTGATCTAGGGTGGGCAGTGGATCAGGGAGATTCACCAAGCTGGTCATAGGGTGGCTAGGCACTGCCCACTTTAGGATTTGCCCTTTGCCTAAAACCAAGCATTAATTGAGCTAAGAGGGAATTCACCGATTTTATAATCCTCTAACTCGTTGCTTTAAGGCATTCATTCTTTCCTCTAAATTTAATTTATCAGATTCTTGGGTGATGCTATATCCAATCAATTGTTCTAATATCCTTTCTTGTCGTTGTTGGTTGTCTTGAGACATTAATTGTCTTTCTTGTAGTTCAAGTTGACCAGCTTGTAGTTCAGCTTGAACAGCTAGCATCTGTTCTAATATTGTCTCTTGTCGTTGTTGGTTCTCTTGAAACTTTAATTGTGTTTCTTGAAACCTTAATTGTGTTTCTTGTAGTTCACGTTGAACAGCTAGCATCTGTTCTAGCGATGCAGCGAGGTAGCGCGGTCTTGGGGGTCCCCCCCATGAGCGACTACCGGTGCGGTCTTGGGGGTTTCCCCCATGAGCGACTGCATCAAGACAATGTTGCTTCAATTCGATCTAATCTGTTGGAGCCGTTGTTAGTCATTGTTAATTTATTAATTAACTTAGGTTCTATTTAGAGCTATTGGCCAATGGCTATAATTTATTATGACTCCAAGCTTTTAACTCCTGACTCCAACAGATGTAGGGTGGGCAGTGGATCAGACAGATTCACCAAGCTGGCCATAGGGTTGGTAGGCACTTCCCACCCTACGATTAATATCCTAGATAAAGTTAGTGCGATCGCGTAGCGTAGCCCTTCGGGCTAATCGCAATTCTAGATCGCCTTGGCAAAATTAGCTGGATCTTGGTCACGTCGGTGACGGATGGGAATAGCAGAACCTTGACTATTTCCTACTAAAGAGGCAGTTTTTTCCAGAGACTCTCTGAGCCTCTTAGCAGCATAGATAGACATATCCCGAGGAACACTAATTCTGTCGCGCAAATATCTAAGAGCAGGATCTGAACCCAACGGTGGCATACAGGTTTCCCCCGTAATCATGTGTGTCAAGGCACAACGCAGGGCTGGATCAAACAAGGTCTCGTCGGCGGGGTTAACTCGAATGATATTGGTGCGGTGTTTAAGCACTCGTTGGAGAGCTTCAGTACGGGAGGTTTCCGGTTCTGGGTAAGTTACATCCGGTAGCCCTTCCCAAGGACCATTGTTCACCCGTGCCTGATTGACTAACGTTTCGGGTTTATCATTTTGCCAGCAACCCCCCATCTGGGGAGGCAAATCATGGACATGGGTGTGGAAGTCGCTCTGTGTGCCACGATAGGTAGGTCGGGTTTCCATGGCTTCAAACCAAGCTGCCAATCGGGGGTTTTCTTCCCTGATAGAATAGCCTTTGTAGTAATAAAGACTGGCATTCATCCGTTCCACATAAGGCATGAAAATTACATCAACAGTACCGAACTGATCCAGAAAGTAAGGACCCGGAGTGCGACTGAGGGCATTTTCCACCATCCCCACCACTTTAATAAATTGGTCTTGGTTATTTTCTTCTTCTTTCGATGAACGTGTAGGATAGCACAGCCAAGTACACCAAGCTCTAAACAGAAGTCTCTCCAACTGCCGTAGGTTTATGACAGCGGGGTCTTTCATGCTTTGCTCTAAGGGTTTAAAAACCCGTTCTAATCCGATTAAAATGTCATCACTTTCGGTAATTAAGCTGGGGGGGCGACGAAACAGCCTGAAATGCTTGGTATGTAAAGTTTGTAG